>JAMDCN010000024.1 GCA_023489025.1 Deltaproteobacteria bacterium
CGAGACGGTCGAGGACATCGGGCGGGAGCTCGAAGCCTGCAACGGCTGCCCGCTGTGCCGGGGCGGGCGCAGCAGGATCGTCTTCGGCGTCGGGAACCCGCGGGCGCGGCTGCTGTTCGTCGGCGAGGCGCCGGGCGAGGAAGAGGACCGGCAGGGAGAGCCGTTCGTCGGCGCGGCGGGGCGCCGGCTCACCCGGTGGATCGAGCGGATCGGGCTGTGCCGCGAGGACGTCTACATCGCCAACATCGTCAAGTGCCGCCCCCCCGGCAACCGGGTCCCTCTTCCGGAGGAGGCGGCCTCCTGCCTGCCGTATCTCAAGCGCCAGATCCGGGCGATCCGCCCCGAGATCCTCTGCACGCTCGGGGCCGTCGCCCTCCAGCACCTCCTCGGGTCGGGGGAGAAGATCACCCGCGTCCGCGGGACCTGGCGGGCGTACGAGGGGATCACCGTCCTGCCGACGTACCACCCCGCCTTCATTCTCCGGAACCCCGCCAAGGAAGCGGAGGCTTTCGCCGACTTCGACCGGATCGCCGAGCGGCTCCGCGGGAAGGCGTAGGATGGGCTGCACGCTTCCGGTCGTCCGGGCCGGCAGGAAGGCGGAGGAGCGCCTCCGCGCTGGCCACCCGTGGGTCTTCGGCGACGAGCTGCGGGAGGTGCCGAAGGAGCTTGCGCCCGGCGAATGGGTCCTGGTCCGGTCGCGCGCCGGGGAACTCCTCGGGACCGGGACGCTGAACCTTTCGAGCCGGATCGCGCTCCGGCTCGTCTCCCGCGGGGAGGCCGCGCCATCGAAGGAATTCCTCTCGGTGCGGATCGCCCAGGCGTGGGCGCGGCGCGAAGAAGCCGGATGGGCGGGGCTTGCCGCCCTGCGGCTCGTCTATTCCGAGGGCGACTTCCTCCCGGGGCTCATCGCCGACCGGTTCGGAAGGATGATCGTCGTCCAGGTCCTGACGGCGGGGATGGAGCGGGTCCGGGATGCGGCGGTCGAGGCGCTGGCCGAGCGGTTCTCTCCCCGGCTCATCTACGAGCGGTCGGAGGGCGGAGGAAGGCGGATCGAGGGACTGCCGGAGCGAAAGGGCGTCCTCCTGGGGGACGGACCGCCGGTGGAGGAGGTGGATACGGACGGCCTGCGGTTCCTGGTGAACGCTGCGACCGGCCCCAAGACCGGCTTCTTCCTCGACCAGCGGGGGAACCGGCTCCTGGTCCGTTCACTGTCGGCCGGCAGGACGGTGCTCGACGGCTTCTGCGCGACGGGGGGCTTCGGGCTCTACGCACTCTCCGGCGGCGCGAAGAGCGTGTTCGCCGTCGACGCGTCGAGCGCCTTCGTCGACGCCGCGCGGGAGAACGCGGCGCGGAACGGGTTCGCCGGCCGGTGGGAAGGGAAATCCGCCGACATGTTCTCCGAGCTCCGCGAGCTGGCCGCGTCGGGGCGGCGCTTCGACCTCGTCGTCCTGGATCCGCCGGCGTTCGCGAAGTCGCGCGAGGACCGCGAGGGGGCGCTGCGGGGATACCGCGACATCAACCGGCTCGGGATCGGGCTCCTGACCCCGGGGGGGGTCCTCGCCACCTCGTCTTGCACCCAGTCGATCGATGTGGCCAAATGGAAGGAAGCGGTCCGCGCGGCGGCCGCCGACGCCCGGGCGGACCTCGAGGTCGTGGCGACGGGCGGCCAGCCCCCCGATCACCCGGTCCTTTTGGGGGTCCCCGAGACGGAATACCTAAAGTTCGCCATGTTCCGGAAGAGACCGTCGTGACCCTGCGGAAAGCCATCCTGCTCAAAGCCATTCCGGCCGTCGCCGCGGCGGTGTCCCTTGTCCTGCCGGCGGGTTCGCCCCGGGCCGGGGGGGTGCCGCCCGAGGTCCTCGTCGCGCGGATCGCGTCCTCGATCAACCCCGTGGTCGCCGACTACCTTGACTCCGCGATCGAGAAGGCGGAAGCCGACAAGGCGGCGCTCCTCGTCGTCGAGCTCGATACGCCGGGGGGGCTCGACGCCTCGATGCGGCAGATGGTGCAGGCGATCATCCGGACGCCGGTCCCCGTCGCGGTCTACGTCTTCCCGCCGGGCGCCCGCGCGGCGTCGGCGGGCGTGCTCATCACGCTCGCGGCGGACGTGGCGGCGATGGCCCCGGGGACCAACATCGGCGCCGCCCATCCCGTGAGCGTGGGCGGCGGCGGGATGGACAACACGATGGCGCGGAAGGTGGAGAACGACGCCGCGGCCTACGCGCGCTCCCTCGCCGAGAAGAAGGGGCGCAACGGCGACTGGGCCGAGAGCGCGGTCCGGGAGAGCGCCTCCCTCACGGCGACGGACGCCCTCGCGAAGAAGGTCGTCGACGTCGTCGAGCCCTCGCTCGACGCGCTGCTCGCCCGGCTCGACGGCTGGACGGTGAAGAAGGACGACGCGACGGTCGTCCTGCGCACCCGCGGGGCGAATGTGGTCCGCTTCCCCATGGGGCTGCGGCACCGCGTCCTCTCCGCGCTGGCCGACCCCAACGTCGCCTACATCCTCATGATGATCGGCGTCTACGGCCTCTTCTTCGAGCTGTCCAACCCCGGCGCGGTCTTCCCCGGCGTGATCGGCGGGATCGCCCTGATCCTGGGCTTCTACTCGCTCCAGACGCTGTCGGCGAACTACGCGGGGTTCCTCCTGATCATCCTCGGCCTGATCCTCTTCATCTTGGAGATCAAGATCCACTCGTACGGCGCGCTGACCATCGGGGGAATCGCGGCGCTCATCCTCGGGTCGCTCCTGCTCTTCCGTTCCGCGGACCCCTACCTGCGCATCTCCTGGACGGTCCTCGCGGTGATGATCGGGCTGTCCGCCGTCTTCTTCACCTCGGTCGTGACGCTTGCGGTGCGCAGCCAGCTCCGGAAGCCGGTCCACGGCGTGGAAAGCCTGATCGGGATGACGGGGGAGGCGGGCGCCGACTTCACGGGGCGCGGGAAGGTCTTCGTCCTCGGAGAATGGTGGGACGCCGAGTGCGCCGTCCCGCTCCGGAAGGGCGAGAAGGTGACCGTCGTCGGGCGCGACGGGATGCGGCTCCTCGTCGAACCTAAGTGCTCCGATTCATGAATACGGTTGCATTCGAGCGCCGCTGCATCCGCTCCAGCTTCGTTGCGCTCCTTGCGCCGTACTCAACGGTACGGCTCAGTCGCGCGTCTCGCTGGCGCGGCGCATCGACGCTCTCGGTGCGACACCGTATTCATGAACCGGAACACTAAACCGCCGGCCCGCTGAAGGATAAAAACACCGGCGCAACGCCGGCCGGAAGGAGGGGGATATGATCCTGTACGTCGCTGCCGTGATCCTGATCGTGCTGTTCCTGTCGGCCGCGGTCAAGATCCTCAACGAGTACGAGCGGGGGGTCATCTTCCGCCTGGGTCGCGTGATCGGCGCGAAGGGCCCCGGGCTGATCCTGCTCATCCCCATCGTCGACAAGATGGTCAAGGTCGACCTGCGCGTCGTGGCGATGGACGTCCCCGCCCAGGACGTCATCACGCGTGACAACGTCACGATCAAGGTCAGCGCGGTCCTCTATTTCCGCGTCCTGGACGCCAACCGGGCGGTCATCAGCGTGGAGAACTACCTGTACGCCACCTCGCAGCTCTCCCAGACGACGCTGCGGTCGGTGTGCGGGCAGGCGGAGCTCGACGACCTGCTCTCCGAGCGGGAGAAGATCAACATGCATCTTCAGGACATCATCGACAAGGACACCGAGCCGTGGGGCGTCAAGGTCACCAAGGTCGAGATCAAGAACATCGACCTGCCCCAGGAGATGCAGCGGGCGATCGCCAAGCAGGCCGAGGCGGAGCGGGAGCGGCGTGCGAAGGTCATCGGCGCGGAGGGGGAGTTCCAGGCGGCCCAGAAGCTGGCCGACGCGGCCGTCATCATCGCCAGCGCGCCGGTCGCCCTCCAGCTCCGGTTCCTCCAGACGCTGCGCGAGGTGGCCTCGGAGAACAACTCGACCACGATCTTCCCCGTCCCCATCGACCTGTTCGCGCCGTTCATCGAGGCCCTCAAATACGGCCGGAAAAGTCCCGGCGAAACGGGCGGGGGCGGGCAGTAGGGGCCGATGGGGGGACCGGGTTCCCGCACCGGGAGCGCGGCGGCCGTCGCGCTCCTTTTCGTTCTGGCGGGGTGCGCCGCCGTGCCGCCGCGGGTCTCCGCGCCCAGGCCGGCTCCGCCGGAGAAGCCGCCGGGCCCTCCCGTCGCGGCCCTTCCCGTTCCCCGGCCGGGGCCCTTCGTCCCCGCTCCGTCGCGGCCGGTCCGGGTCCTGCTGGAGGAGCGCGGGGGAGAACTGGCGCTCGAGGCGGACATCGTCCGGGGGTGGGACGCCTCGGGGCGCCTCCTGGCCGAGGAGCGGGGTCGCGTAACCGCCTCCGCCGTCGGCGGAAAGATCCGGTGGGGGAGGAACCGGCTCCTCGACTCGCCCCTCGACGTGTCGGGTGCGCCCGCCCTGCGGTTCGGGAAGGGCGAGCTCCCGGGGCGGCTCCGGATCGCGGCCCGGAAGGGGGCCTTGCTGCTCGTCGCGGTGGTCCCGCTGGAGGAGTACGTCGCGGGGGTGGTGAGCCGCGAGGCGGCGCCGTCCTTCCCGGGCGAGGCGCTCAAGGCGATCGCCGTCGCCGCGAGAACCTACGCCCTCGGCGCCCTCGAGAAGCCGCGCGACCCGGCGTACGACGTGGTGGGCGGCGTGGACGACCAGGTCTTCGAGGCGGCCGGAGCCGTCCCCGAGCCGTTCCGCGAGGCGGCGGAGGAGACCCGCGGCGAGGTCCTCGTATACGGGGGCGCTCTCGCGCGCGCCGTCTACCATTCGACGTGCGGGGGGGCGACCGAGAGCGCGGCGGCCGCCTGGGGGAAGGATTATCCCTACCTGAGAAGCGTTCCCTGCGACGACTGCCGGGAGAGTCCCGCCTGGCGCTGGGAGTACCGGATGGGGCTGCCGGAGGGGCGTCGCATCGCGCGGGCGCTGGGCATCCCTGCCGGCGGGGCGCTCCGGATCGAGATCGCCGCGCGGACGGCGACCGGACGGGCGAGCCGGATCCGGCTCTCTTCCGGTGGCGTGACGCGCGAGGCGCCGGGAGCGGTCTTCCGCCGGGAGGCGGGCTACGCGCGCGTCCGGAGCCTCAAGTTCGAGGTCCGGCCCCTTCCGGACGGCTGGCTCTTCCTCGGCGCGGGGTACGGGCACGGCGTGGGCATGTGCCAGTGGGGGGCCAACGGCATGGCGAAACGCGGGAAGGGGTACCGGGAGATCCTCGCGCGCTACTACCCCGGCACCGCCGTTTCGGGGGACCGCTTCTGAAGACCGCCGAGCTGGATTACGAACTCCCCGGGCGGTTCATCGCGCAAGTCCCCCCGGCGAACCGGCGCGACGCCCGGCTCATGGTGGTCCCCCGCCGGGCGGGGGCGATCGCGCATGCGCGGTTCGCGGACTTGCCGCGCTTCCTGAGCCCCGGCGACCTCCTCGTGCTGAACGACACGAAGGTGATCCGGGGGCGGCTCAAAGGCCGGAAGGCCACCGGCGGCGCGGTCGAGATCTTCCTCCTGTCGCCGGCGGCCGGCGCGGGGACCGGGGCGTGGGAGGCGCTCGCCCGCCCGTCGGCCCGGCTCCGCGAGGGGATGGCGTTCCGGGTGGGGAAGGGGCTCGATGCCGTCCTGTTGCGCCGGCTCGGCGGAGGGCGGTGGACGGTCCGGCTCGAGGCGAAGGGCGACCTCTGGGAGGCGATCGAGCGGTACGGCGATGTGCCGCTGCCGCCATACATTAGGCGGGGGTCCCGCGATCCCCGGCGGGCGCTCGACGCGGAGCGCTACCAGACCGTTTTCGCGCGGACTCCCGGTTCCGTGGCGGCGCCGACCGCGGGCCTCCACTTCGACCCGGCGATGCTCGCGGAGCTCGCCGCGCGCGGCGTACCCGTGGCGCGCGTGACGCTCTCCGTGGGGTACGGGACCTTCGCGCCGATCCGGGCGGAGGAGCTCGAGTCGTTCGCGATCCACCCGGAAGCGTACCGGCTCCCGCCGGAGACGGCGGCGGCGGTGGCGGCGGCGCGGGATCGGGGAGGACGGGTGGTCGCCGTGGGGACGACGAGCGTGCGGGTCCTCGAGACGTGCGCGGGGGAGGATGGCCGCGTCGTGCCGTCCGAGGGGGCGACGGAGCTCTTCATCCGTCCGGGTTATCCGTTCCGGGCCGTGGACGCCATGCTCACGAACTTCCACCTCCCGCGATCGAGCCTTCTGGCGCTGGTGATGGCGTTCGCGGGCATCGAGAGGATCCGGGAGACGTACCGCGCCGCCGTCGCGTCCGAGTACCGGTTCTTCAGCTACGGCGACGCGATGCTCATCCGCTGAGAGGGGGATTCGAAAACCCGGTGACGATCCGGTTCCGAATCGAGGCGCGCGACCCGGGAACCTCCGCCCGGACGGGAATCCTGTCGACGCCGCACGGCGAGATCCGCACCCCGGCCTTCCTGCCCGTCGGCACGCACGGCTCGGTCAAGGGGGTCTGGCCGGACCAGCTCCGGGACATGGGGTACTCCTGCATCCTGGCGAACACCTACCACCTGTCCCTTCGTCCCGGGCACGAGCGGATCCGGCGGCTCGGCGGACTCCACCGGTTCACGGGGTGGGACGGCGCGGTCCTCACCGACAGCGGCGGCTTCCAGGTCTTCTCGCTGAGCGCGCTCCGGAAGGTGACCGACGAGGGGGTGACGTTCCGGTCGCACCGGGACGGATCGCTGCACGTCCTGACGCCGGAGCTGGCCGTCGGGATCCAGGAAGCGCTCGGGTCCGACATCCGGATGGTCCTCGACGAGTGCGTCGCCTATCCCGCCGAACGGAGGAAGGTCGAAGAGGCGGTGCGCCGGACGACGGCCTGGGCGGGCCGCTGCCGCGCCGCCTCCCGCAGCGCGGACGGAGGGCTCTTCGGAATCGTCCAGGGCGGGATCCACCCGGACTTGAGGAAACGGAGCGCCGAGGAGATCTGCGGGCTCGGCTTCCCCGGGTACGCCATCGGCGGGGTGAGCGTCGGGGAGGGGAAGGGGCTGCAGCGCGAGGCCGTGTTCGCGACGGCGCCGCTCCTTCCCGGGGAGGCGCCGCGTTACCTGATGGGCGTGGGGACGCCGGGCGACATCCTGTTCGCCGTCTCGCAGGGGATCGACCTGTTCGACTGCGTCCTGCCGACGCGCAACGCCCGAAACGGGATGATGTTCACTTCGGCGGGGCCCCTTTCGATCAAGCAGGCGCGGTACGCGGACGACCCGCTTCCCCCCGACGAGCGGTGCGCCTGCCCGACCTGCCGGCGGTTCTCGCGCGCCTACCTGCGCCATCTCTACGCGCAGGGGGAGATCCTCTCGGCGATGCTCATGACGGTGCACAACCTCCACTTCTACGCGGCGTGGATGGAGGGGATCCGGGAATCGATTTCCGTTGGCAATTTGGCGGGATTTGTGAAAGAATCGGTCGGTTTCGGAATCGATTAGACCCTTTCGGAGGACGACGAGATGCTGATGTTCACCGGGTTGGCGTATGCCATGGGGGGGAAAGCCGAGGGCGGCGCCGGCGCCATGGCGAGCCTCATCCCCCTTCTCCTGATGTTCGTGATCTTCTACTTCCTTCTCATCCGGCCCCAGCAGAAGACGGCCCGGAAGCACCAGGACTTCATCAAGGGACTCAAGACGGGCGACCGCGTGGTGACGACCGGCGGGCTGCACGGCATCGTGCGGGGGCTGACCGACACGACGGTCACGCTGGAGATCGCGGACAACGTCCGGGTCAAGGTCACCCGGAGCGCGGTCGCGGGATCGGGCCATGAGGCCGCCGCGCCGGAAAAGAAGGAGAAGGAGAAAGAGTGAGCGCGGCGTCCCGCGGGGGACGCGCAAGACCCTGAAAGGAGCGATCGAGTCGAGATGGGGAAGAGCATCGCAGGGCGGGCCATCCTGATCGCGGTCCTGACCGTATCCTCCGTCGTGATCCTGCTTCCGAGCCTGACGAACGTGCTGCCGGCCGCCTGGCAGCAGAAGATGCCCAAGATCAACCTGGGGCTCGATCTCCAGGGCGGCGTGTTCCTCCGGCTTGCCGTGGACATCGACAAGGCGGTCGAGAACACCGTGATGCGGTACGCCGACGATGCGCGGGCGATCCTCCGGGAGAAGGGGATCCCGGTCCTCGGGCAGGAGAAGGCGGGCCAGGACGGCTTCTCCCTGAAGCTCCCGCCGGGCGACTTCGGCCAGCGGGCCCTGGCGCTCCTCAAGGACGAGCTCCCGTCCCTCGACGTCTCCCTGGCCGAGGTGACCTCGTCCGGGGTCACGCTCGTCGGGCGGATGAAGCCGTCCGAGATCCAGGCGATCCGGGCGAACGCCGTCAGCCAGGGCGTCGAAACGATCCGGAACCGGATCGACCAGTTCGGCGTCCGGGAGCCCCAGATCGTCGGCGAGGGCGAGGACCGGATCGTCGTCCAGCTCCCGGGCGTCAAGGACCAGCAGCGCGCCATCGACCTGGTCGGGAAGACCGCGCTCCTCGAGTTCAAGCTCGTCGACGAGGGGGTGAGCGTCGAGGAGGCGCTGAAAGGGAACCTCCCCGAGGACGACCAGGTCCTCTACGAGCGGACGACCGACCGGTCGACCGGCCGGGTCACGAAGGTCCCGTTCGTCGTGAGGAAGCGGGCGCTGCTCACCGGCGACATGATCAAGAACGCGAAGGTCGCCTTCGGGTCGCAGCGGGGGGGCGGGGCGTACGTCCAGCTTTCCTTCGACTCCCGCGGCGCGAAGATCTTCGACCGGGTCACCGCGGAAAACGTCAAGCGGCGGCTCGCCATCGTGCTCGACGACACGATCTACTCCGCGCCGGTCATCCAGGAGCGGATCTCCGGGGGCGAGGCGCAGATCACCGGCGACTTCACCCCGGAACAGGCCTCCGACCTCGCCATCGTGCTCCGGGCCGGGTCGCTTCCCGCCCCCGTCAAGGTGATCCAGAACGTGTCGGTCGGGCCGTCGCTGGGGCTCGACTCCATCCAGAAGGGGATTCGCGCGGCGCTCATCGGCGCGGTCCTGGTCGTCACCTTCATGGTGTTCTACTACCGGTTCGCGGGGCTGGTGGCCGACTTCGCCCTGATCTTCAACATCCTGTACCTCCTGTCGGGGATGGCGCTTCTGTCGGCGACGCTGACGCTCCCGGGGATCGCCGGGATCATCCTGGCCATCGGGATGGCCGTCGACTCGAACGTGCTCATCTTCGAGCGGATCCGGGAGGAGCTCCGGATGAAGAAGAGCCCCCGGGCCGCGATCGACGCGGGGTACGACAAGGCGTTCTGGACGGTCGTGGACTCCCACGTGACCACCCTCATCACGGCGGTGATCCTCTTCCAGTTCGGGACCGGCCCGATCAAGGGGTTCGCCGTCACGCTCTCGATGGGCGTTGCGATCAACCTGTTCACGGCGCTGGTCTGCACGAAGGTCGTCTTCGACTCCATCAACGCCAGGCGTCCGCTGAAGACGCTGAGCATCTAACGGGGCTTATAAGGACATGATCGAACTCGTCAGGAACACGAAGATCGATTTCATGGGCATCAAGAGGTACGCCTTCGCGTTTTCCGCGGTCCTCGTCGTCCTTGGCCTCGTCGGCGCGGTCCAGGCGTTCCGGGGCGCCGCCAACATGGGGATCGACCTCGCGGGCGGGACGTCGATCCAGGTCAGGTTCCGGAATCCCGTCCCGATGGACCGGGTGCGGCAGGCGCTCGCCGCGGCGGGTCACGGGGAGGCGAGCCTCCAGAGCGTGCCGGGCGAGAACATCCTCATCATCAAGGTCCGGGGGAAGGCGAAGGAGGAGAAGATGGTCGGCGACGCGATCGTCGGCCTCCTCCGGCAGAACTTCCCCGACGACCCGCTCACGGTGGAGAGCCTCGCCGAGATCGGTCCCGCCATCGGGAAGAAGCTCCGGACCGACGCGATCCTGGCGCTCTCGGTGTCCGCCCTCGCCATCATCATCTACCTGGCGTGGCGGTTCGAGTTCAAGTTCGGCGTCGCGGCCGCCGTCGCGACGATGCACGACGTCATCGTCCTTGTGGGGATCTTTTACCTGATGAACCGGGAGATGGACCTCCTGTTCATCACCGCGCTGCTCACCATCGCCGGGTACTCCCTGACCGACACGGTGGTCGTGTTCGACCGGATCCGTGAGAACATCCGCCTCCGCAAGGCCCAGACGTTCTCCGCGACGATCAATTTGAGCGTCAACGAAGTGCTGAGCCGGACGATCATCACGTCCCTCACCGTGCTGTTGACCTGCCTCGCCCTCCTGTTCTTCGGCGGCGTGGTCCTCCGGGAGTTCGCCCTCGCCCTGACGATCGGCGTCGTCGTCGGGACCTACTCCTCCATCTTCGTGGCGAGCCCGATCGTGGCGATCTGGCGCGGCGAACGGATGGTCGAGGTCAAAAGGTAGGGGTGGCGGGGCGCGTCGAACGCCGGTGGACGCTTCGGGCCCCTGACGCGGAGGCGGTCCGGGAGATCCGCGCCGCCACCGGACTCTCGCCCACGGCCGCGTCGATCCTGGTCAACCGCGGCATCGTCGCCCCGGCGGACGCCGGGGCGTTCCTCTCGGGGACTCTCCGGGACCTCTCCGAACCGCACGCGATGAAGGGTCTCGCGGAGGGCTCCGCCCGGCTCTTCGAGGCGGGCCGCCGGCGCGAGCCGGTCCTCATCTACGCGGACTACGATGCCGACGGCGCTGGTCTGCACGCCGTTCTCTTCCTCACCCTTCGCGAGATCTTCCCGGACCTGCCGGTCCGCGTCCACCAGAACCACCGAACCCGCGACGGATACGGGATCAAGGATGTTCATCTCGAAGAGGCGGCCCGGGAGGGGGTGCGGGTCGTCGTGACGGTGGACTGCGGGATCAGCGACGTCGGGCCGGTGTCGCGGGCCGCGGCCCGCGGGATCGACGTCATCGTGACGGACCACCATCTCCCGGGAGACGAGCTGCCCCCCGCCTTCGCCGTCATCGACCCCCGGCGGAAGGACTGCCCCCACCCGGACAAGGACCTCGCCGGCGTCGGCGTCGCGTTCCTCCTCGCGTGCGGGGTCCGGCGCGCGGCGCGCGATGCGGATCCCGCGGGGAACGGCCCGCTCCCGAACATGCGGCAATGCCTCGACCTGGTCGCGCTCGGGACCGTCGCCGACATGGTCCCGCTGCGGGGGGACAACCGGATCTTCGTCCGGGCCGGGCTCGAGGAGATGCGGGCGCGTCCCCGGCCCGGCATCCGGGCGCTGATGGCGGTCGCCGGCTGCTCCGGCGAAACGGTCTCCGAGACGGACCTCGCGTTCCGGCTGGGGCCGCGGCTGAACGCCGCGAGCCGGGTGGGGGATCCCGGCCGGAGCTTCGAGATCCTCGTGACGGACGACGACTCGATCGCCGCCCCGATCGCCGCGGAGCTCCATCGCGACAACGCCCGCCGGCAGGCGGAAGAGGAACGGATCCTTCGCGAGGCGGAGAGGTTGCTCTCGGCGGCCCCGCCCGGGCCCGGCTACGGCGCGATCGTCCTGTCGGATCCGGCCTGGCACCCGGGGGTCCTGGGGATCGTGGCATCCCGGCTTGCGGACCGGTTCCACCGTCCCACGGTGCTCCTCCGGGAGGAGGAGGGCGAGGCGAAAGGATCGTGCCGGAGCGTCGAGGAGTTCCCGCTGATCGACGCCCTCGCCGAGCTGGCGCCGATCCTCTCCCGCTACGGGGGCCACCGGCAGGCGGCGGGCGTGGCCATGCCCCTGGCGAACCTGCCGGCGTTCCGGGAGGGGCTCGCCGGGATCGCGCGGCGGTACGCCGAGGGCCGCGACGTCTCGCCGCGGATCTTCGTCGACGCCGAGGTGGGGCTGCGCGACGTGTCGACCGCGTTTCTTGCGGAGCTGGAGCGGCTGCGGCCGTTCGGCATGGGGAACGAGGAGCCGGTCCTTCTCGTCCGGAACGTCCGTGTGGGACGCGTCGTCCCGATGGGGGCGGACGGCCGGCACACGCGGTTCGAGGTGGCGGACCGCGACCGCCGGTTCGAGGTCGTGGCGTTCCATCGGAACGGGCTCCCCGTGGGCCCCGGAGAGCCGCTGGACCTGCTGTTCACCCCCCAGAGGAACCATTACAGGGGGACGGGCTCCGTGCGGCTCATGCACCGGGATGCGCGGCCGCACGTTCCCTGACCGGCGCCGCGTCGCGCTTCCCGCGGCATCCCGTGTTGTGCGGGGGACGCCTGCCGGGATAAAATCGGCGCGGCGGCGCGAGCGCAGCGGGCGGCCGGTTTCCCGCGAGGGTCGCCCCCGAAGAGGAGGTTCGAAGGTGAAGCCTTATGCCGTGAGTTTCGGAGGGATCTCGGACAAGTACGCATCCTGGAAGAGCGCGACGTTCGCCGTGATCCCCGCACCCATCGACATGACGACGACCTACGTGGGCGGGACCCGCAACGGGCCGCGCGCCATCATCGACGCCTCCGCCCACATGGAGCTGTTCGACGAGGAGAACAAGATCGAGACGTACCGGGCCGGGATCTGCACGACGGCCGAGGTGCCGGTCCTGTCGACAGGCCCCCTCGCGACGGTCCGCGAGGTGGAGAAGCGCGTCCGCGCGGTCGCCAAGGCGGGGAAGTTCCCGGTCCTCCTCGGCGGGGAGCACTCGGGGACGGCCGGGGCGGTGACGGCCCTCAAGAAGAAGCACGGCGACCTCACCGTCCTCCAGTTCGACGCCCACGCCGACCTGCGGGACAGCTACCTCGGGAGCCCGTGGAACCACGCCTGCGTGGGGCGCCGGATCGTGGACGCCGGCGCGAAGCTCATCCAGGTGGGGGTCCGGAGCATGTCGGAAGAGGAGGACCGGTTCCTCAGGAAGTCGGAGAACGTGAAGGCGTTCTACGCCTCGGAAGTGCGCGACAACCTCGCCGACGTGACCAAGGGGATCGTCAGCAACCTGTCGGGAAACGTTTACGTCACGATCGACCTGGATGTCTTCGATACGGGGATCATGCCCGCCGTGGGGACGCCCGAACCCGGGGGGCTGGGGTGGTTCCCGGCGATCGACATCCTCCGGGACGTCCTGCGCGCCGATTGCCTGGTCGTCGGGTTCGACGTCATGGAGCTGGCCCCCATCCCCGGAATGGTGGCGCCGGACTTCCTCGCCGCGAAGCTCTGCTACCGGATCATGGGGTGGGTCCTCGCGTCCCGCGAGGAGAGATGACCCTCGCACGCGCAAAGGAGACGCCGACGATGCTGGTCCCCTCGAAAGTGTTCTTCACGAAGGGCGTGGGGCGACACCGCGAAGAGCTGACCTCCTTCGAACTGGCGCTGCGCGATGCCGGGATCGAGAAGTACAACCTGGTGCAGGTGTCGAGCATCTTCCCGCCGAAGTGCCGGATCACCAAGAAGGAGGAGGGGCTCAAGCTCCTGGCCCCGGGCCAGATCGTCTTCGTCGTCATGAGCCGCTGCTGCAGCGACGAGCCGCGCCGGCTCATCGCCGCCTCCGTCGGGTGCGCCCTCCCCTCGGACCGCTCCGTGTACGGATACCTGAGCGAGCACCACGCCTTCGGCCAGACCGAGAAGGTGGCCGGCGACTACGCCGAGGATCTCGCCGCCGCGATGCTCGCCTCGACGCTCGGGATCGAGTTCGACGAGAAGAAGAGCTGGGACGAGAAGAAAGAGGTCTGGAAGATCAGCGGCAAGATCTACCGGTCCTTCAACATCACCCAGTCCGCGATCGCCAAGGACGAGCACACGACGGTGATTGCCGCCGCGGTCTTCGTCCTCTGAGGGGGGAGGCATGAGAGGGGCGCGGATTCTCTCCACGGGGCGGGCCCTGCCGCCGCGCGTCGTCACGAACCACGACCTCGCGAAGCTCATGGACACCTCGGACGAGTGGATCGTCCAGCGGACGGGGATCCGGGAGCGGCGGTACGTCGACCCGGGGACGACCACCTCCGACCTGGGCGCGCAGGCAGCGCGGATCGCCATCGAGCGGGCCGGCCTCACGCCTTCGGACATCGACTTCCTCGTCTTCGCGACGCTGTCGCCGGACATCTACTTCCCCGGCTCGGCCGTGTTCGTCCAGGAGAAGCTGGGCATGCGCACCGTCGGCGCGCTCGACATCCGGACCCAATGCACCGGCTTCATCTACGGGCTCTCGATCGCCGAGACCTACGTGAAGGCCGGGGTGTACGACCGGGTCCTCGTGATCGGGGCCGAGGTCCACAGCACCGGGCTCAATTTCTCGACGGCGGGGCGGGACGTCGCCGTGATCTTCGGCGACGGCGCGGGCGCGGCGGTCGTCGGGCCGGGCGAGGCGGGCCGGGGGATCCTGTCGTCGCACCTCCACGCCGAGGGGAAGCACGCCCGGGAGCTGATGCTCGAGGCGCCGGTCTCGGGGGAACATCCCCGGATGACCCACGAGATGATCGACGCGGGACGGCACTTCCCCCGCATGAACGGCCGGCTCGTGTTCGTCCACGCGGTCCGGCGCTTCCCCGAGGTCATCCGTGAGGCGCTCGGGGCGAACGGCCTCTCCGAAAGCGACCTCTCGCTCGTGATTCCGCACCAGGCGAACGTCCGGATCACGCAGGCGGTCGCCGAGGGGCTCAAGGCGCCCAGGGGAAAGGTCTTTTCGAACATCGAGAGGTATGGGAACACGACCGCCGCCTCGATCCCGATCGCGCTGGACGAAGCTCTCGATCAGGGGCTGGTCCGGGAGGGCGACCTCGTCTGCCTGGCCGCCTTCGGGTCCGGCTTCACGTGGGGCGCGACCCTTATCCGCTGGTGATGGTTCTTCCGGAAAAGGCGACGATCCGGGAGATGGGTCCGGCGGACCTCGACGGCGTGATGGCGATCGAAGCCGTTTCCTTCCCCACGCCATGGTCCCGGCGGCTGTTCGTCGAGGAGATCGGGCGGGTCTTCTCGGACGCTCTCGTGGCGGTTCGGGAGAGCGACGGCTCCGTCCTCGGCTACGCGGTCTGCTGGACGGTGGCGGGGGAGTCGCACCTCCTCAACATCGCGGTTCACCCGGATGCCCGTGGGCGGGGACTCGGGCGCGCGCTCCTCAGAGAGTGCCTGCGGCGGGGCGCGTCCGCCGGGGCGACGCGGATCCATCTCGAGGTCCGGCCGGGGAACCGCGAGGCGCTGGGACTTTACCGGAAAGAGGGGTTCCGGTTGATCGGGATCCGGAGAGGGTACTACACTGACACGGGAGAGGACGCGCTGATCCTCGCCCGGGAGCTCGGGAAGGATGACATCGCCTGACCGGATGCGGTTCGTGACGGGGACGGTCGTCCGGAACGACGGGCACGGCCCGATCTTCTACCGGATGACGGTCTCGCTGCCGGATCCGGTGGCGTTTTCCCCCGGCCAGTTCGCGATGGTCTCGGGCTGGCGGGGGAATGACCCGCTCCTGCCGCGTCCCCTGGCGATCTTCCGGGCCGGGAAGACGCGCGGAAGCGGGACGGTCGAGTTCGTCTACAAGGTCGTCGGACGGGGGACCGCCCTGCTCTCCGGCCTCCACCCCGGCGACCCCGTTTCGCTCACGCTTCCCCTCGGGCGAGGGTTCGCGATGGGGCGGGAAGGGCGCGATTACTGGCTCGTCGGAGGAGGCGTCGGATTCTCGTCGATCTTCCCCGCTGCGGCTGCGATGCTCGCCGAGGGGGTCCCGTTCGACCTGTTCCTGGGGGCCAGGACGCGCGAGGAACTTCCCCCGAAGGAGTTGACTCCCGGCGCGTCGCTCCCGGGGTGCCTCCACCTCTGCACCGAGGACGGCACCGCCGGCTACCATGGGCGGGTCACGGACGCCGTCCTGGAACGGCTGTCGCGTCTTCCCTCCGCCGACCTCGCCCGGCTCACGATCCTGGCGTGCGGTCCCCGGGAGATGCTCAAGGCGATCGCCCTGCGCGCCGGGACGGGAGGCGTCGAGGCGCAGGTCGCCCTCGAGAACCATATGGCGTGCGGGTTCGGGGTGTGCTGGGGGTGCGTCGTCGCTCTCCGCGAGGAGGACAAGGTGGGGTATCGCCGCGTCTGCCGGGAGGGGCCCGTATTCGACGCGAAGGAGGTGGTCTGGTGAACCCCGACCTGTCGGTCGCGCTGGGGCCCCTTCGCCTGAAGAACCCGGTGATGAGCGCCTCCGGGACGTTCGGCTACGGCGTCGAGTTCGCCCCCTTCTACGACATCGCGCGTCTGGGCGCCGTTGTCGTGAAAGGGCTCTCGCTTGCGCCTGCGCCCGGCAACCCCCCCGACCGGATCGTCGAGACGGCGGCGGGGATGCTCAACGCGATCGGGCTCCAGAACATCGGCGTCGAGCGGTTCGTCGAGGAGGTCGTTCCGCGGCTCGAGGCGATGGGCGCATCGACCGTCGCGAACATCTACGGGAGGACGGTGGAGGAATACGAGGCGGTGGCCGGCCGACTCTCCGAGGTCCCTTCCCTATGCGCCATCGAGATCAACGCCTCCTGCCCCAACGTGAGGGAGGGGGGGATGGCGTTCGGCGCGACGCCCGACGGGATCGCCCGGCTCACGGCGGCCGTGCGCAAGCGGACCGCCAAGCCGCTCTGGGTGAAGCTCTCCCCCAACGTGGCGGACATCGGGGCCGTCGCGGTGGCGGCCGAGGGGGCGGGAGCCGATGCCGTCAGCCTCATCAACACGATCGTCGGGATGGCGGTCGACCACAGGACGCGGCGCCCGAAGCTCTCCAATGTCACGGGAGGGCTCTCCGGCCCGGCGATCAAGCCGGTCGCGCTCCGGATGGTGTGGGAGACGTGCCGGCGGGTTGCGATCCCGGTCATCGGGATCGGGGGGATCCAGACGGCGGCCGACGCGCTCGAGTTCCTCCTCGTGGGGGCCGCGGCGGTCCAGGTGGGGACCGCCAATTTCCGGAACCCGCGGGCGTGCGTCGAGATCGTCGAGGGGATCGAGGCGTTTTTCCGGGAGGAGCGGATCCCGGGCCTCGACGCCTACCGGGGCTCTCTTTCCCTGGACAGAAATGGGTTGTAGCCCCTTCGCTTTTGTGTATAATGAGGTTGGAGTTTCCCTGAAAAAGTGGGCACCGCCCACTTTTTTTTTGACGCGGGGCATGAAGGTCGATATTCCGAAGATCGAGACACTCGCCGGCCAGGTGGCCCTGGAGGAGATGGTCGAACTTGTCGACCTTCGGGTGATGCCGGAGGGACCGCGCGTCATGGTCCGCGTCTTCGTCGACCGCGAGGGCGGAATCAACCTCAGGGACTGCGAGGCGTTCAGCCGGAAGATGAGCGCCCTGCTGGACGTCGAGGATCCGGTCGACGGACCTTACGTCCTGGAAGTCTCTTCCCCGGGGATCGACAGACGCCTGGCGCGGCCCGCGCACTTCGCGGCCGTTCGCGGGCGACGCGTGCGGGCGGCGCTCTCGGAGGCGGTGGACGGCTGCCGGAACGTCGCGGGGACGCTCGTCTCCTCCGACGACCGGGAGATCGTCGTCGACCGGGGGGACAGGACGTTCCGGATCCCGTACGCGCTGATCCGGAAGGCGAAGCTGGACGTGTCGGACGAGGAACTTTTCGGAAAAGGGAAGAAGAAGCCATGATCCTGGACATCGGACAGATCATCACGCAGCTCGGAAAAGAGAAGGGGATCGACAAGAGCGTCATCATCGACGCGATCAAGGAGGCCCTCGAGAGCGCGGCGAAGAGGAAGTACGGGATGGCCAAGCGGCTCGAGGCGACCTACGACGCGGAAACGGGCGAGTTCGAGATCCTCGAATTCCGGACCGTCGTGGAGACGGTGAGCGATCCCGACATCGAGATCACCCTCGCGGAGGCGCAGGCGCTCGACCCCGAGGCGCAGCTCGGAGACGGCATCGGCTTCCGGCTGAGCACGAAGGACCTGGGGCGCATCGCCGCCCAGACCGCGCGCCAGATCATCATGCAGAAGGTCAAGGACGCCGAGCGCGAGGTGATCTACAACGAGTTCATCGGCCGGAAGGGGGAGATCCTCAACGGGATCGCCCAGCGGTACGAGCGGGACACCCTCTTCGTCGACCTCGGGAAGACGGAGGCCGTGATGCCGCCCTCCGAGCAGATCCCGCGGGAGCGTTACCGCCAGGGCGACCGCATCCGCGCCTACATCAAGGACGTGTCGAAGACGGTCCGCGGGCCCGAGATCCTGCTCTCGCGGTCGGATCCCCGGTTGATGCTCAAGCTCTTCGAGCAGGAAGTGCCGGAGATCTACGAGGGCGTGGTCTCCATCGTGAGCATCGCGCGCGAGCCCGGCTTCCGCACGAAGATCGCCGTCCGTTCCAAGGACCGTGACGTCGACCCGGTGGGCGCCTGCGTCGGGATGAAGGGGTCCCGCGTGCAGAGCGTCGTCCAGGAGCTGCGCGGCGAGCGGATCGACATCATCGCGTGGGACGAGGACCCGGCGCGGTTCGTCTGCAACGCGCTCCAGCCGGCCGAGATCATCCGCGTGCTCGTGAACGAGTCCGAGAAGAGCATGGAGGTCATCGTCCCCGAGGAGCAGCTTCTCCTGGCGATCGGGAAGCGCGGGCAGAACGTCAAGCTCGCCGCGAAGCTCGTCGGGTGGCAGATCGAGGTGCGCGCGGAAGGGCAGGTCGAGGACGCGCTCAAGCGGGCCGAGGGGCTGTTCGCGCCGAAGAAGGCCGAGGAGACGAAGCCCTCCGAAGCGCATGAGCAGAGCCCCGGCGGAGAGGCCGGGGCCGGGTCGGGCGAAGGCGCGAAGGAGGGCGAAGGCGCGAAGGAGGGGGCGACCCCGGAGGAGAGCGCGCCCGCGAAGGAGGGGGGCGGGCCTCCGACCGAGACGGCGGCGGCGCCCGAAGCGACGGACGCCGGGGCGGCTGCGGAAGCATCCGCCGGGAAAGATGCCGGCGCGGCGAAGGAGTGACCGCGTCCCGGAACGGACCTGCGCCCAGTGCGGGACGAAAGGACCGAAGGGGACGTTCATCCGGATCGCGGGGGACCCCGGGCGCGGCTTCGATCCGGATCCCGCAGGGTTGAAGCCGGGCCGCGGAATCTATTTGTGCCGCGGCGAGCAGTGCGTGAAAGGGTTCGCCCGCCGCCTCGGGACGCCCCGCGGCGGGGCCCGCTGGAAGATGGGCGCCTCGGGAGCCGTCCTGGCGGATCGGCTCCTGGACTGGTGGAGACACGAAGCGAAGTAGCAGGGGGAGTGGATGGATAAGGTTCGGATTCGCGACCTGGCCAAGGAACTGGGGATGGAGACCAGCAAGGAGATCCTCGCGTTCCTCGATCGGATCGGCCAGAAGGGGAAGTCGGCGTCGAGCAACATCGAGGGCGATCTGATCGAGCGGGTGAGGACCCATTTCCGGAAGGGCGCCCCCCCCCCGCCGGCCCCGAAGACGCCCACGGAGGTCCGGCGCGCGGACGGCTCCCTGGAGCGGCGATCGGTCCGGGTCGTGTTGCGGCGCGAGGCGCCTCCTCCGCCGAAGCCCGCCGGGCCGGAGACCCCCCCCGAGACCGCGCCCGCCGCTTCTCCCGCGCAGCCCGCCGCGGAGATCCCGCTTGCCGAAGGCAAGCCTTCCGCCGCCCCGCCGGAGGCCCCGAAGCCGGCCGAGGCCGCGCCGGCGGCCGAAGCCGCCCCCGCCGAGCCGGCCATCCGCGTGGTGGAGAAGCCGCCGGCGACGAAGGCGGAGGAGGAGCGGAAGGAGAAGGAAAAGAAGTGGAAGAAGGCGAAGCCCCACGAGAAGAAGGTCCAGAAGGGGGTCCTCAAGAGCCACATCATCCAGGAGATCGTCGAGGAGCCGGAAGGATTACCGCCCAAGGAAGAGAAACCGGCTCCCGAGGCCGAGCCGGTCGTCCGGCAATTCCAGCCGGTCCGTGCCCCGAAGAAGAAGCCCAGGGCGGTCAAGGAGAAGCCGCCTTCGACGCTGCCGCCCAAGGCGAGCAAGCGGGTCGTCAAGATCGAGGAGGTCATCACCGTCGGGGAACTCGCCCACCGGATGGGGATCAAGGCGGCCGACGTGATCAAGAAGCTCCTCGAGATGGGGTCGCCCTCGACGCTGAACCAGCTCATGGACGTCGACACCGCCGGGCTGCTCGCCCAGGAATACGGCTACGAGATCGAGAACGTCGCCCCCGAGGTGGAGAGCCTCATCGACCAGGAAACCGACCGCGACGAGGATCTCGTCCCCCGGCCGCCGGTCGTCACCATCATGGGGCACGTCGACCACGGGAAGACGACGCTTCTGGACGCGATCCGCGCCAGCAACGTGACCGAGTCCGAGGCGGGGGGGATCACCCAGCACATCGGCGCCTACGAGGTGGACCACCAAGGCCGCAAGCTCGTCATCCTGGACACGCCGGGCCACGAGGCGTTCACCTCGATGCGGGCGCGCGGCGCCCAGGTGACCGACATCGTCGTCCTCGTGGTGGCGGCCGACGACGGCGTCATGCCGCAGACGATCGAGGCCATCGACCACGCCAAGGCCGCGGGGGTCCCCATCGTGGTCGCCGTGAACAAGATCGACAAGCCGGGCGCCCAGCCCGACCGGATCCGGCAGCAGCTCTCCGAGTACGGCCTCATCCCCGAGGAGTGGGGGGGCCAGACCCTCTACGGCAACGTCTCCGCGAAGCGGAAGACCGGGATCGACTCGCTCCTCGAGCAGGTCATCCTGCAGGCCGACATCCTGGAGCTGAAATCCAACCCGAAGAAGCTCGCCCGCGGGACGGTCATCGAGTCCCGTCTCGAGAAGGGGCGGGGGCCGGTCGCCACCGTCCTCGTCCAGGACGGGACGCTCAAGGTGGGCGACCCGGTCGTGACGGGGACCCACTACGGGCGGGTGCGTTCGCTGCTCAACGACCGGGGAAAGCGGATCGATGAGGCGCCGCCGGGGACTCCGGCGGAGATCCAGGGACTCAACGGGCTCCCCGGCGCCGGCCAGAAGTTCGCGGTCCTCAAGGACGAGCGGACCGCGCGGCAGATCGCCTTCCACCGGATGGAGAAGGAGCGGGAGAAGACCTCGGCGCGCCCGCGCTTCAGCCTGGAGGAGCTCCATCGCCGGATCGAGGCGGGCGACCTCAAGGAGCTCAACATCGTCGTCAAGGCCGACGTCCAGGGGTCGATGGAGGCGCTCCAGTTCTCGCTCGCCAAGCTGTCCGGCGAGAAGGTCAAGGTCAACGTCATCCACGCCGGTGTCGGCGGGATCTCGGAGTCGGACGTGATGCTCGCATCGGCCTCCACGGCCGTCATCATCGGGTTCAACGTCCGGCCCGAGGCGAAGGGGGCGGACCTCGCCGAGCGGGAGAACGTCGATATCCGGCTCTATTCCATCATCTACGACGTCGTCGAGGACATAAAGAAAGCGATGGTGGGGCTGCTCGAGCCCGTCTACAAGGAGGCGGCCCAGGGGCGCGCCGAGGTCCGGAACACGTTCCACATCTCGAAGATCGGGACCATCGCGGGCTGCGCCGTCGTTTCGGGGAAGATCACGCGCAACTCCCAGATCCGCCTGCTGCGGGACAACGTGGTCGTCTTCGAGGGGAAGCTCGCCTCCCTCAAGCGGTTCAAGGACGACGTCCGCGAGGTCACCGAGGGCTACGAGTGCGGCGTCGCCATCGAGAACTTCAACGACATCAAGGTGGGCGACCAGGTCGAGGCCTATGTCCTGGAGAAGGTGGCGGGAACGTTGGTGTAGCGTCTCGCAAATAAGCTGGCATTCGAACGCCGCTGCATCCGCTCCGGCTGCGTTGCGCTCCCTCGCCGTACTCAACGGTACGGCTCGGTCGCGCGCCTTGCCGGACGCGGCGCATCGACGTTCTCGGTGCGTCAGCCTATTTACGAGACGCTGCACCAGTCTGAGGGGGGGTTCGGAGGCGAAGGGCCCATGCTCGTGGCGATGCTCGTGGCCGATCTCCTGTTCCCCGGCGCCTCGTCCCTCAAGGACAAGCGGCGCAGGCTGTCGGGGCTCACGGGGAAAATCCGTGCGTCCTTCCCCGTCTCGGTCGCCGAGGTGGATTTCCAGGACCTGTGGCAGCGGGGACGGATCGGCGTCGCCCTCGTCTCGACCGACGGCCGGCTGGCGGAGTCGATGCTCGACCGGGTGAGCGCCCTGATCGGCCGGGACGGGGAGATCGAGCTCTGTTCCCGCCGGATCGAGATCCTCCGGTTCGAAGAGGAGTGAGTGCTCCAATTCAAAAATACGGCTGCATTCGAGCGCCGCTGCATCCGCTCCCGCTTCGTTGCGCTCCTTGCGCCGTACTCAACGGTACGGCTCAGTCGCGCGCCTCGCTGGCGCGGCGCATCGACGCTCTCGGTGCGACGCCGCATTTCTGAACTGGAGCACTACCGGTGAAGGGGCGGGGCGACAGGCATGCGCGGGTCGCCGAGAGGATCCGCGAGGAGGTCTGCCTCATCCTCCAGCACAAGGTCAAGGACCCGGGCCTGGCAGCCGCGACGGTGACGGAGGTGACCGTGACGCCCGACCTCCGGGCGGCGCGCATCTCCTGGTCGGTCCTTGGCGGAGAGCGGGAGCGCGACAAGGCCGCGGCGGGGTGGCGCCGTTGCGCCGGCTTCATCCGGCGGGAGGTGGGGCGCGAGCTGGACCTCCGCCATACGCCGGAACTCACGTTCCGGTACGACGATTCCTACGAGAAGGACGCCCGCATCCGGGCGCTCCTCGACGAGATCGGGACGGATGAGCCCTGCGCGGAATGACATCGAGGCGATCTGCCGCGTCTTTCGCGAGAACGACCGGTTCCTGATCGCCTGCCACGAGAACCCGGAAGGGGACGCGATCGGGTCGGAGCTCGCCCTCGCCCTCGCCCTCCGCCAGATGGGGAAGACGGCGACGGTTCTCAACGCCGACCCCGTGCCCGGGAACCTGGTCTTCCTCCCCGGCGCCGACACGGTGGTGTACGACGGCGACGGGGCGGGGTACCAGGTGGCGGTCGTCGTCGACTGCGGCTCCCCGGAGCGGACCGGGCGAATCCAGGGCGAGATCCGGAAGTGTCCCGTTCTCGTGAACATCGACCACCACCGCACCAACGGGGCGTGCGGCGACCACTGCCTCGTCGATCCCGAGGCCGCCGCGACGGGGATGCTGATCCACCGCATCCTCTCCGCGATGGGCGCGCCGATCGACCTCGATGTCGCGACCAACATCTACGTGGCGATTCTCACCGACACGGGCTCCTTCCACTACGCCAATTCATCCCCCGAGGCGTTCTTCATCGCCGGAGAGATGGTGAAGAAGGGGATCGATCCGTGGGCGGTCGCCGAGCGCGTGTACGAGACGCAGAGCGGCAGCCGTCTCCGGCTCTTGGGCCGGGTGCTCTGCTCGCTGGAGACCGCCGCGGGCGGGCGCGTGGCCGCGATTACGACGCGGCGCGAGGATCTTGCGGCCTGCGGCGCCACGAAGGACCACCTCGAGGGGTTCATCAACTACCCGCGCTCGGTGGCCGGCGTCGAGGTGGCCGTCGCCTTCCGCGAGGAGAACGACGGGGCATACCGGGTGAGCTTCCGATCGAAGGGGCGCGTCGACGTCTCCGCCGTGGCGACCCGGTTCGGCGGAGGAGGGCACCGCAACGCCGCCGGGTGCACCGTCCCGGGAACGCTCGACGAGGTCAAGAGGCGTGTCTTTGCCGCCCTCGAGGAGGCGGTGGCTTGACGGACGGGGTGGTCGTCCTCGACAAGCCGGGCGGGATCACCTCGTTCCAGGCCGTCCGCGCGGTGGGGAAGATCCTGAGGGAGCGCAAGTGCGGCCACGCGGGGACGCTGGACCCGATGGCCACGGGGATCCTTCCGATCTGCGCGGGGCGCGCCACCAAGATCGCGGGGTACCTGACCGCCCGGGAGAAGGAGTACGAGGTGTTCCTCCGGTTCGGGACGGCCACCGACACCGGGGACGCTACGGGGAAACCGGTTGAAGAACGTCCGGGCGCTTACGCGGAGGAGACGGCGGTGACTGCAGCCGTCGGCCGGCTCGTCGGAACGTTCGAGCAGGTTCCCCCCGCCCACTCCGCCGTCAAGGTGGGAGGGGTCCGTTCGTACGTCCTGGCCCGCCGTGGAAAGGCGGTCGACCTGTCCGCCCGGCCGGTCACGATATCCTCGGCACGGCTCCTGTCCTGGTCGCCGGAAGGCTTCGCGCTCTCCGTCCGCTGCTCGAAGGGATTCTACGTCCGGGCCCTCCCGCGCGACATGAGGGGCCTGCTGGGCGTCCCGATGACGGTTGCGGCCTTGCGGCGCGTCCGGTGCGGCCCCTTCGGCGTGGAGGAGGCGGTCACCCTCGAGGGGCTTGCCGAGGCGGTGTGCAAGGGGGAGGGGGACCGCTGGATCCTCCCGATCGAACGGGCGCTTTCGGATTACCCGCAGGTCGCCGTTCCGGAGGCGGCCGTCGCCGCGGTCCGCCAGGGGCGATCCCCCGCCCCGTGGCTTTCCGGAGCGGCGCCCGGAGCCGTCGTCCTGCTCACCAACGACCGGCTGGGAGCCGTCGCTCTCGTCGAACGGGACGCCCGGGGGGAATGGCGGATCCGGCGCGGGATATGAAATTTACATCCCGCGCGCGATGTGGTATAAGAAGACCTCACATAAATAGCGATTATTGCTGACCATTCGAAAGGAGAAGGGCGAAAGGACATGGGCCTGATGGCGGACAGGAAGAAGGACGTGATCGAAAAATTCAGGGTGCACGAATCGGATACCGGCTCGCCCGAGGTCCAGATCGCCTTGCTCACCGAGCGGATCAACGAAATCACCGAGCACCTCAAGACCCACTCGAAGGACTTCAACTCCCGGCGCGGGCTGTTGAAGCTCGTCGGCCAGAGACGCCGGCTTCTCGATTACCTCAAGTCGCGGGAGTCGCTCCGCTACAAGGCCGTCGTCGAGGCGCTCGGCCTGCGCAAGTAACCGGGTAATCCGCACAACGACAAAAATACAAGGCGCGGCCGCGGGACGCGGCCCGGGAAGGGAATCGAGACCAGTGGGATACGTGTACGAAGAGGAAGTGTCCGGCAGGAAGCTGACCATCGAAACAGGAAAGGTCGCCAAGCAGGCGGGAGGGGCCGTCACCGTCCGGTACGGCGACTCCGTCGTCCTCGTGACGGCGTGCACCACGGAGGCTCCGCGGCCGGGGGTCGACTTCCTGCCGCTTGTGGTCGACTACGTCGAGAAAACGTTTGCCGTCGGGAAGATCCCCGGCGGCTTCTTCAAGCGGGAGGGGCGGCTCTCCGAGTCCGAGGTGCTCACCTCCCGGCTCATCGACCGGCCGATCCGGCCGCTCTTCCCGAAGGGGTTCTACAACGAAATCCAGGTCATCGCGACCGTCCTGTCGGCGGACAAGGAAAACGACACCGGCGTCCTGGCGATGATCGGGGCGTCCGCCGCGCTTACGATCTCGGACGCTCCCTTCGCGGGTCCCATCGCGGCCGCCCGGGTGGGGCGGGTCGACGGGAGGCTGGTGATCAACCCGCCCATACCCGACCTCGACAGGAGTGACATGAACATCGTCGTGGCGGGGAGCCGGGACGCGATCCTGATGGTGGAGGGCGAGGCGAGCGAGGTTCCCGAGGAGGAGGTCCTCGATGCGATCTTCCACGCCCACGCGTCGCTGATCCCGCTCCTCGACATGCAGGAGCGGATGGCCCGGGAGGTCGGAAAGCCGAAGCGGCCATTCGAGAAGCCGGCCCTGTCGGAGGAGGAGCTGAAGCGGATCGCGGAGATCGCCGAGGCCGACTTGCGCTCCGCCTATGGGATCCAGGTCAAGCAGGACCGGCGCAGGCGGATCGACGAGATCGCCGAGGCGGTCCGGGGTGCCTTCCCCGAGGAGGAGCGGATCGCGAAGGCGAACCTCATCGCCGACGCCTTCAAGGCGCTGGAGAAGAAGATCGTCCGCGGCCTGGTCCTGACGACGGGCCACCGGATCGACGGTCGGGGCCTGACCGACATCCGCCCGATCTCGTGCGAGGTGGGGGTCCTCCCCCGGACGCACGGCTCGGCCCTCTTCACCCGCGGCGAGACGCAGGTCCTCGTCACCGCGACGCTCGGGACCTCCCAGGACGAGCAGCGGATCGACTCGATCCTGGGGGAGTCGACCAAGGCGTTCATGCTCCACTACAACTTCCCGCCGTTCAGCGTCGGCGAGGTCAAGATGCTCCGGGCCCCCGCCCGCCGGGAGGTTGGCCACGGGGCGCTCGCCGAGCGCGCCGTGTCGAAGGTCCTCCCGGCGGATCTCGACTTCCCGTACACGATCCGGGTCGTCTCCGAGGTCCTCGAGTCGAACGGAAGCTCCTCCATGGCGACCGTGTGCGGCAGCTCGCTCGCGATGATGGATGCGGGGATCCCCACGCGGGGCGCCGTCTCCGGGATCGCAATGGGGCTGATCAAGGAGGGGGACGGCGTCGCCGTCCTCTCCGACATCCTGGGCGACGAGGACCACCTGGGCGACATGGACTTCAAGGTGGCCGGGACCTCGAAGGGGGTCACCGCCATCCAGATGGACATCAAGATCGGCGGCGTGAGCCAGGCGATCATGCTGACGGCCCTTCGCCAGGCCCGCGAGGGGC
>JAMDCN010000081.1 GCA_023489025.1 Deltaproteobacteria bacterium
CCACCGGTATCCACCCACGCGGCAAGCTGAGCGGGCCACACGCGCCGGTCGGGGTTCCTTTCCCACAACAAAAACCGTAGGTTTCTCGACACGTAATTCATTTTTGAAAACCTTTCACGACGGATATGTATCGTCAAAGCGCTGGCGTTCAAGCATTCAAACGCTATTTATCGTTGACATAGTTAGCGCCATGCTCTACGATCGTGCGGTGCCACGGTCGACTTCGCCTTCGTCGCGTCACTTCTCACGCCCAGAAAGGGAAAAAACAGGGGATGAAATACGCCACCCGCTTCTTGGTTGTTTTTGCTCTACTCCTCCCATACGGGGCATCCGCACGAGATGACTTCGAGGACAGGGGGTATTGGTACCCTTTCGTCGAGCGCTTCACGTGGCGCGGATTTGATGGCGGGAAACAGATCACCAAGGAGGCGGGTGAGGCGGCCGGCATAGGAGCCACTGGCGAGTACCTGCTCGCGGAAGACACCTCCCTCATCCTCCGCTTAAAAGGGGATGCGAGCTACGGGAAGGGCAATTTCGAAGAAGCTCTCGCTCCTTCGGTGAAAGCATCCTCGAAGTCGAGCCGTATCGCCGCCCGAGGAGAGATGGACCTCGGTCGGAGATTCCTCCTCCGCGAAGGTCAGGTGGAGCTGATCCCCTTCGCGGGGGCTGGATACCGGTGGTCGAATAAGCACGTGAAGGCCGGCACAGGCGTCCAAGGCTTCCATGAGACGTGGAACTCCGCGTACACCAGGATCGGCGCCCGGTCTGCGTACAAGTTCGATCGACAGGTTTCGGCTCTCTTCGAGGCCGGGGTGAAGGTTCCCGTCTATACAAGCGTGAACAGCAGTCTTTCCGGCAAATCCTTCCGGCCCGGCAGCCAGGTTTCTTTCTACATGGAAGCGGGTGTGAGTTACGAAAAGGTGAGACCGATCCTTTATTACGAGGGATTCAGATACTCGGCATCTGCACCCTCAGGCGGTGTCGAGTTCCCAAGGATGGAAGGCGACATCCTTGGGCTGAAGGTCGCGTTCGAATTCTAACGATAACTGGATACCGAAAAGGAGGAGATCCTTGGGGGGACGGGATTGGATGTCAAAAGCTTCCCTGTGGCTGGCGCCGGTGTGCGCCGCGGCCTTCTTGATTTCGTGCGACGCCTGGAACGGCGGAGAGGTGGGACTTGCTCCGCCTCCTGCGGCGCCATGGTCCGGTGTCGAGCAGTTCGGGACGGCTGCGGCAGATTCCGCCCAGGCCGTTGCCGTGGATTCTTCAGGAAACGTGTACGTGACCTCGATCGACAACCAGTCCGTCGTGGTGAGGAAGTTCAGCTCCGGCGGCTCGCTTTCGTGGACTTCCACACCAGTGGATATCGGTATGCCTGGAATCGGGATAGACGTATTCAGAATCGCCCTCTCCCCGACGGCTGTGTACGTGTCCGGGTTTACCTCGATCGTCCTGGACAACACGGGCCTCGGGATGGGGGGAGCGGTGGACGGCGTCGTCCTCAAGTTCAACCTCTCCGGCGCCAGGGTAGGGACGTTGCAGATCAGGGAAAGCGTGGGGCTCACGCACATCCGGGGCATCGCCGCGGACGCCTCCGATGTCATCTACATCGGCGGGCACCACGATTTCCAGCAGTCGCTCGTGGCGAAATACGACTGGTCCGGCGCATCCCCCTCCCAATCGTGGATCACGCGGTATGGCACTCCGGGCGACCGGGACGCCGTGTTTGGACTCGCGCTTGGGAACGGGCTTATTCACGTGGTGGGACCGATGGGTGCTCCACCTGCGAGTGGATTTTATATCGCGAGATTTTCAACCTCAACCGGCGCGCAGTCCGGGGCGACCATCCTGGGCAACGTTTCCGGAGGCAACGACGACGTCTTCGGCGTGGCGGCGGACTCCCTGAACAACACGTACGTCGCCGGGGGAACGGACAACAATTTCGCGGGTGCCAACGCCGGGGGCGAGGACGTCATAGCGGCGAAATACGACGCCGCGGGCAACAACGTCTGGAGATACCAGATCGGGTCGGCAAGAAGCGAAAGCGCCAATTCGATCGCGTTGTCCGGTACATCGGTATACGTGGCCGGCACCACGGGGGGGCAGTTCGGTGGGCAGTTGAACAAAGACCCCGGGTTGTCGACCTCGGACGCGTTCCTCATCAAGCTGCCGAACGCCTCCACGGGTCCCACTGTGACGGCGGACTGGGTCCGGATGTACGGAAGTACCGGTTCAACGGTGGCTTTCAACGATCAGGCAACCGGCGTCGCGACGGACCCTTCGGGGAATATCTTCATGGTGGGGAACGCCGTCGGGTTCATGGAGACGGCCACGCAGGTGCTGGGGAACGGGGACGGGTATGTCCTCAAGGTGTCGCCGGCCGGGGTGCTGCAATAGCGCATTCGAGGTATCGGCCAACAACCGATCAATTCGACGAAACGGAGGGCGTATGTGGCGAAAGGTAGCGGTTCTTGGAGCGGTGACTCTTCTGCTTGGTGGGTGTGGTTCGATGAACAGCGCACTGGCCACGAAGAAGCAGTCGATCGAGTATTACCGGATCTTTGACGTCAAAACAGCCGCGAACCGTTCCAAGGTGGTTTCCGCAGCGAGCAGCGGCCTGGCGCAGAACGTCGGCGGGATCTCGGAGGCCCGTCCAATCCCGAAATCCTCAAAACCTCCCGAGGAGCCCGGCCGGTTCCGTGTCGTCGATCCGCTGGAAGGCACCCCTCTCGCCGGGTTTGCGAAGATGAACTCGGGCGCCGGGTCGCTGGGCCTAAAAAAAGCCCAGTGCGACGACGCGATCTGGACCGCCTACGGGACGAAGCCGGTGTCCGGTTCGATGAACCTGATGTTCAGCGCGTGCCTGTTCGAGTACGCGCAAGGTTATCACCTCGACATGTACGCAAATCTGATCAAGGAGGAAGGCGGCCTGATGCAGATCAGCCGGTCGATGGCCAACGCCGTCGTCGGTTCCCCCGAGGAGTGGACGGAGAAGGCGTTCCTCGACGTCGTGCGGAAGGTGTACAAGGAGACGAACGCGGAGATCAAGTTCGTCGACGGCTACCCGGAGATGAGCGGGACTCCGTGGCTTGATGGCGGGGAGACGCTCGGGGCGAAGTAGGGTTTGCGCAAAAGCTCGAACTCATCTCGATAAAGGGCCGGAGGGTAACATTTTCCTTCGGCCCTTCGCATTGCGTTAGGCCTGGAAGAACTCCGAGACGGCTGTAAACGAAACTCGAAGGGCCACCGCAGCAGGAATAGGTCGGGATCACACGCTGTATCGCGAACCCCTACTCATCTTCGTATATCGATCAGGCGGCATTCCCTTCGTTCTGTCCTTGATCTGAAGAAATCATTTAGATGACCGCGCCTTTGCAGTTGCTTTGGTCAGAGTCTTCTTCCCTCCCCTTCTCCTTTCAAGTCCCTCGCGAAGCAATATCCGAATCAACTGGCCGACGGTTCGTTCCTCCTCGTCAGCCGACGCCTCCAATCCAGCCTTAAGGTCATCCTCCAACCGAAGGGTCAGGAATTCCCCCAGCTTCTTTCCGGGCTTTCGTGCCATGAAAACATTTTTAGCACACATTTCCCCTTGACACCTCAGATTTAACGTGTCACAATGTGACACATATGGTGCATGATAACAACCTCACCAACAATCAACCTGCCCAACGTCGTTAATCGACAGCATCTCGCAAACAGACAAGGATCGGCAGATGGAAGGACTACTGGCTTTTTGGAATTCGTTACCGGAGAGGCGGAAGGCCGCTTTATTCGCCCTGCTTATCTTGTTGATTTATGGCTTATGGCTGGAGAGAGATCAGGATCCCAGGTGAGGGACGTGCAAAGCGGCTATACCTTGGTCGCCGAATCGACGATGGCGCCCGATGGGCGCAACCAGTTCCGACTTCATGGAAGTTGTCGGTACGCGACGGATCTACGCGTACCTGAGCAGTGACCCCCCCCGACAAAGGAGAGAACAGATGAAGGGAGTGCAGGTAGTGGTCGAATGCACAACGTGCGGAAACGCGATTGAGGGCAAAGTTATCGCAATCCAAGGCACCCTTTTCGATGACCACGATGACATCGTCGGTGGATTACTCAACGATGCCGGCAATGATCTGATTTGCCCTCACTGCAAAGCCAGGTTGGCCGGGAAAAAGACGCGTGTGTTAATGGTCACGCCACTTGCGCAAGTCGCATAAGGATGAGAATCGAGTGAAATCCGTCACGGGCATGCGATTGCTGGCGCATTGCGCCTGCGGGTGCACGAATGGGAGCGAGATTGTCGCGCTCTGCTCGCCCCCCAACCCGGTAGAGGATTTGCGACAAACTATCTCCAAGTTCCTCGACGAGCGCGGAAACGTGCGGTTTTGCACAGCGTGCGGGAGATCGTTGCTAGACCCGAACGCGAAATTCTATCTCGTGTACCGCTGAGAGGAGGCGCATTAAGTGACCACAGTCGTTGTCGTCCTGTTCTTCGCCCGGCACGTCACGTTACTCGTCAACGCCGACGCTAACCGCCACCCCCTACGGCAAGGAACTGATCGGGTTCTTTTTTTGGTCCCGCTCTGTTCGCGCCGCACTGAAAGTTTTCCGAAGTCTGGAGGAAGAAATGACACGCTACGCCCTTCTCATGCTGATCTTTGTTTCCGCTGCCCCGTGCTGGGCCGGGTTCATCCTGGACCCCAACACCGGGTCCTACTCCTCGTCGGACACGACCCCCCGGCCGCGGCCGGAGTCGCTGTCCGAGAAGCAGTCGGCCGCAAAATCCCTGGCGACTCTGAACTCCTCGCTGGCCGATTACAACAAGTATTATCGATACTACCGGTACGCCTATGTCGGGGTCGGTGCCAAGCAGGGATCCGTCGACCGGGGTGGAGTTTCCGGATCCGGGGGCACCGGTGTCACCGGCACCATCGGGTTCGACTTCGACGGACTGCAATGGTTGACCCCTTTCATCCTGGAGGCCCGGGGGAACTTCGGGTTTTCCCCTCCGACCGGCGAAACGGCTATCTTCTGGTACCTCGGCGGGCCCGTATCGCGCGCGTTGTGGAACAAGGATTATGACATTCCGAACCCGATCAACGACGACCTTCGGGCCGGCGTGCCGTTCGGAACGGCCGTCCAGCGGAACGGCGGAGCTATCGAGGACTGGGCGACCCAGTACCTGCCCGTGAAGCTCGAACTCGGCATCGGATACCAAGGGATTTCGTTCGAACAGGCCGGTGGTACGGTTGTCGACAACGGCGCCAAGACCAAATCCACCACGACCGGGATGTTGGCCGGACTAGCCTACGCCGCAAGGCTCGGGTACTTCGGCAAGAACGATATGGTGCGCCTGACCGCGTACTATCTGGTGTCCAATCAGGCCAAGACCGGCGGGAAGTTCCCGAGTTGGTTCCTCGGCGGCGACATGGAGATGGATGCCACTGTGCGCGGGAAAATGCTGGAGGGCAAATTGGACTGGTATCACCGGCTCGACGAACGGGTCCGCTCCGGAAACTGGATCACCGGATTCGGTCTCTCTCTTATCGGCCGGCGGATCCACTTGGACGAAGGAAAGACGGACCAGTGGCGCGGTGCCGGGGTCGTGACCACAGTGTTCCCGGCCCAGGACGTGACCCAGGCCGAGCTCCTGGTGACCGTCGGGTACATGCGATGACCGACGCAACAGCCGTGCTCTCCTGCCCCGTCTGCAGGGAGATCCTGAAAGGGCGCCCGGTATCCATGGAAAGCGCCCCCAAGGATCCCTGCGACGGGCTGGTCATAACTTTTCAATTTATAACACCTGTCCATCAAACGGGAGATAGATAGACAGGAACATCCCCTGTTTTTGTGAATCCCTGATCGGCTATTAAGGGTGGTCCGGGGAGGTGTCCATGTCGAGTAAACGGTACACGCCAGTATTCCGTGCGGAAGTAATCCGCCAGGCAACGGAGCGGGAGTATCCGGTCAACGAAATTGAACGGCGTCCTGGGGTCAGCATATATA
>JAMDCN010000005.1 GCA_023489025.1 Deltaproteobacteria bacterium
CCGGTCGCCGTACCGCACAAGGTCGCCTTCGGTCGCTACGACAAGATCAAACGGGACACCGGAACCGGACACGGTTCTATAGAGCCGCCGGGCGGTCTTCCGGCGGTGCGCACCGTCCGGAACCACCACGAGAAGGTCGATGTCGCTGGCCTCCCGTGTCGTTCCCTGGGCAACCGAACCGAAAAGGATCACCCGGCGCGGGTGTACCTCTTCCACGATCGCCTGGACGATTTTCCCGATTTCCGCCACCGTCGGCGCCATGCTTCCTCCGTCCCAGCGTTATCGTATCAGAAGATCACCCGCCCGGTTCGGGCGTATTGACGGCGGCTTTCGAGAATCGTATCCGCCGGCGATCATCGCACCCTCCTTGCCGTTGGCCCCCGCATCGGCGCCAGATCAGCAGGGAGAGGATGGCCCGCTCGGCGAATCCCATGGTGAGTATACTGACGGCAAAAGGCCGCCGGCCGCTCCCGCCATCCTTGGCTGTAGAGTTTCGGTTCATCGGGTCGCGTTACGGTCACGTCTGCATTTCGCTGGCAAACCGACCAATGGTCGCCACCGCCTGTTCGACTCCGGGCGACCAGAAGGCCGCGTTCAGGCGTACGCAATTCCGGTACTTCCCCCGGGCGGAAAAAATCGGCCCCGGCGCGATGGAAATTCCCGCGCCAATGGCGCGCTCATGGAGTTTCAGCGCGTCGACGTACTCCGGACACTCAATCCAGAGGATGTATCCCCCGGCCGGCCGGGAGACCCGCGTTCCCTTCGGGAAGTGTTTCCCAATGGCGTCAGCCATCAGCGTCACCTGCCGGGCGTAAATCCTGCGGATGGCGCGCAGGTGGTGGTCGTATCCACCTTCGGCGAGAAATCCTGCCACCGCCAGGTGCGTCGGCGCCGGGGTCGCAACGGTTGTCATCCCCTTAACACGCTCCACTTCCTTCTGGAAACGGCCGGGCGCCATCCACCCCACGCGATAGCCGGGGGCGAGCGCCTTGCTGAAAGATGAGCAGAGGATCACCAGGTCCTTTTGGTCGTACGCCTTAGCCACCTTTGGGCGGTTGGGGGAGAAGCTTAGATCGCCGTACGTATCGTCTTCGATCAGAGGGATATCACGGCCAGAGAGTAGATCGACGAGTTTCTTCTTGCGATCATCGGGCATCAGGCTTCCAAGCGGATTGCTGAAGTTGGAAATGACCATGCACGCCTTGATCGAATGATAGTCGAGGGCGTAGCGCAGGGCGTCGATGCTCATGCCCTCGACCGGATGTGTCGGGATCTCCAAAGCGCGGAGCCTCAGGATCTCAATTACCTGAAGGAAACTGAAGGATACCGGCGATTCGAGCGCGACTACATCCCCTGCCCGGCAGGTGGCCATGAGCGCCAGTATCACCGCCTCCATGCAGCCGGACGTAGCAACGATCTGGTCGGGAGTAAGGGTGCAACCGGCATCGAACAGCCGCCGTGCCACCTGCAGCCTGAGCTTTTTGCATCCCGGTGGCAGGTCGTAGGAGATGCTCTGGACCAAGTGACGTCGCGTCGTGCTGTACAGCATCCGGCTGAGCCGCTCGACCGGCAAGAGTTCCGGGTTTGGAACGGCAGCGCCCAGAGGAATCAAGTCGGGATTTCGCGCGCCGCTCAAGACAATCATCGCGAGGTCCCCCATGCTGACCCTCGTAGGGGTCAGCCCTTGCCGCAAGAGTTCCGGTTCGGAAGGAAGCGCAGGAAAACGGGGGCGAACGTAATGGCCCGATTGGGGGCGCGCCTCGATGAGCCCCTGATCCTCAAGACGTCGATATGCCTCAATGACCGTCGTGACGCTGACATCCATCTGGCGCGCCGTTGCCCTTACGGAGGGGATGCGACTCCCAGGGGCGAACGCCCCGTGCTGTATTAGCCAATTGATCCTTTCGGTGACCTGCTCGTAACGGGTTCTTCGCTCCGGCACGACATCCTCCCTTACTCCCATCACAATTGCCCGCGTTTACTTCATGTACAGTCGCTTCATTCTGCCGACTGTTATGTATACAAATCGTATCCTGTGTAACTGTTTTTTTCAAACACCATATTGCATAGTCCAAACATGGATAATTTTCGGCCGTCGGTCGGGGGACGGAAGCGACGTTAAGGAGGCTGTGCATGCCTGCATCAACAAATCTTGAGGAATATGAAAAGTTAAGCAGAGCGCAACTCATAGAGTTATTGAAAACGTATGGCCGGTTTGCTCTCACACTCGACGGTCTTTGGTTTCTTGGCGTCGAGCGTGCGCAAGGAATTGAGGAAGCTATAAAGATGGATGAAGAAGTTTGGCGTCAATTTGGCAAGTCGGAAGGGAAAGTATTAAAGAAGTTCTTATCGTTAAACACGGTGAGTGACTTGGAGGACATCTGCAGGGTTTATCTGTTGACCCCTGTTTTCGGCAATTTGGGAGCCAGAGCCGAAATACGACGCGACAAATGCTACTTAACCGTAACAGATTGCCATCCACAAAAAGCGAGAATAAGGAAAAGCCTCGGTGAATTTCCTTGTAAGAAGGTAGGGATAGCGTATTTCGAAAGCCTGCTGTCGGAATTAAATCCGAAAATCAAGTTCGATTGTGTGGTCTGTCCCCCCGATGAACATCCCGAAAACCTGTGGTGCGAGTGGGAAGTATCGTTTGATCCTATTGGCTGAAATTGCAGGACGGGAACAGGAATCGGCCCGAGGAATAGCCTGATGGACGGTAACTCGGCAACCGTTCCCGGGGCGTTCCGAAAGGGTGCCGAAATCTGCGCGTGAGAATCAACGAAGCGGAGGGAAGCCCCACCTGCTCGATGCGTATCCCCACCGGGTGTACCATGGAGCGGTGGATGCGCTGAAGGTGATCGTTGCGTGGGGGGCGTTCGCGCTCTTCCACAGCGTGACCGTGTCGGAACCGTACGAGCGGTGGGCCCGACGTGTGATGCGGGAGGACCGGTTCCGGGCGTACCACCGGGTCCTCTTCACGCTCTATTCCGCCGCCGCCACGGCCGCGGTGCTCCTTTACGTGCGCTCCCTCCCGGACATCCCCCTCTACCGCATCGACGGATGGGTCCGGCTCCTGTTCCACGGGGTGCAGTTCCTCGGGGCGGGCCTGCTCCTGTGGACGCCGTGGGACCTGAAGGAGTTCGTCGGGCTGCGCCAATGGGAGCGGCATCGGAAAGGAGAGCAGCAAGCACCGGGCCCCAACGAGCGCCTCTTCACCGGGAAGGGGTACGGGGTAGTGCGTCACCCGCTCTACCTCGGGTGCTCGCTGCTGCTCGCCTTCCACCCCGTGCAGACGCGGAACTCCTTCACGTCAGCCGTCGCGATCGTCGCCTACTTCTACATCGGGACCTTCTTCGAGGAGCAACGCCTGGTGCGCCAGTTCGGAGAGGCATACCGGGAGTATCAACGCCGCGTCCCGCGGTTCATCCCGCCCCCCCGCCGGGGCCATATATGAACGTCGGAAGCTACCGAAGGCGGGGTGAAATGGACGACCGAGGGCCCGCGAGAAACGTCTACCGCCGGGAGACCGCCAGGTGACCTCCGGGAAAGGAGCGGCGCCGGCGAAGGAAGTCCTCGCCTTTCTCGCGAGGGCATACCCCGGGGCGCGGGTCCTCCTCGACCACCGCAACCCGTTCGAGCTGCTCGTGGCGACCGTTCTCGCCGCACAGTGCACGGACGAGCGGGTAAACGCCGTGACCCCGCCGCTGTTCCGCGCCTGGCCCGGTCCTTCCCCCCTTTCGAACGCGAGCCAGGAGGAAATCGAGGCGGCGGTTCGCTCTACCGGCTTCTACCGGAACAAAGCGAGGGCGATCCGGGAGCTGTCCGCCGTCCTGCTGGAACGACATGACGGACGCGTTCCGCGAACGATGGAGGAGTTGACGGCTCTTCCCGGCGTGGGCCGGAAGACCGCCTCGATCCTCCTCGGTGCCTGCTTCGGGCTCCCCGCGCTCCCCGTGGACACCCACGTCGGGCGGGTTTCGTTCCGGATCGGATGGACCGCATCGAAGGACCCCGTCCGGATCGAAGAGGACCTCGCAAGAGCGATCCCGCCCGGGAAGTGGTGGGAGTTCGCCACGCGCCTCGGGTGGCACGGGCGGCAGGTATGCGTCGCCCGCAAGCCCCGTTGCCCGGAGTGCGGTCTCGCCGCCGTCTGCCCGAAACGGGGGGTGTAACCGCCGGGGAAGTGATCACCAACTCGGGAATGCAGGCTTTGCAAGAGCGGAGGCCGGACTTCCCCCATCCACCCCTCCCGGTTCAACGTCCGACGTGTGCATGGATTTCGGCTGGAATGGATCGCCCACCTCACTTCCCACATTCCCGACGGAAATGCTTATCTCATACAAAGTCGCTCGACCGCCGTCCTCACACGCAGCGGGAAGGACCGGGACATCCGGCGGAGGCGATCGACATCCAGCAGATCGATCTCCAGCTCATCGGCAAACGGAACGATATGCCGATAGTAGACGGCGTCCAGCAACGCCTTTTCGGGGAGGGCCAGATTGAAGCCGTCCCGCGTTTCAAACCCGAAATAGAGCCGGTTGCTGATGTGGGAGTATTCGATGGTGACGCCATTCCGGATGAGGTTTCGTCGAACCCCGACGGCGGTGCTGAGGGTAAGCACCGTGCAGACCGTGGGAGCCTGGAGGATGATTCCGTGCAGATGCAACGCCCATTCGGCGCTGATGTAGGAAGGGGTGCGGATGAAACAGGCGGCCTCCTCCAGCGAAGGCTCCCCTTTCAACCGGGTATTGAGATAGACGCCGCGCGTCAGGCGTGTGATCAGGCCCCGTTCACGGGCGCGGGTCAGAAAAACATTGGCTATTCCGGTGAATTTGTACAGGTCGGCGTAACGGAAAAGACGGGGAAGCGCCTGAAGGGTGTCGAGGGTGCTCATGACGGAACCGCCACGCCGATCTCGCGCAGTTCCCTGAAGATCCCTTTTACCGCATCGAGGAACCGGCGGTACCCGTCGCCGCGGCAAACCTCCATCACCTCCGGGGAAAGAAAACGGCAAAGGTCCCCCTCCATCGCCTTTACCAGCTCTTCGTCGGCCGACTCGAACCAGCGTGAAAGCCGCCGTGGAGTGAACGGGGCCGCATAGCATGAAAATTTGCGTTCCATCACCACGCGGACAACAGGAACACGCAGCCTGTCCCGAAGATGCCAGACATCGTAGATATCCCGCCCCTTCAGGTAGACACGCTCCAGCAAGGCGCGGACCTTGTCGGAGAGAATCTCCTCGGGAGTCTCGACCACCAGCACCGAATTGGGCCGGGGGATGCGAAATTCGCTCGCCCCGATCAGGTAAGAGACCGCCTTCTGCATCCCCAGCACGCGCGGTTCCGTCGCCAGAATCGCTCCCTCTTTCAGTCGCTCGCATTCCACCTTGACCGTGATCCTGTCCCGCGCGTTTTGCGGCTCGAAAACCATCCGCCATACCGTGCCTTCATCGCGTTGCCCACGGGGGGTGACAGTGAGCCGACCCGGCCCGAAATGAGCGATGGACTCCCTCGTGACGGACGTCTCGACGGACCGGATCAACTTCTCCAGCGCAGGCCGATCCAAATGTGTGACGAAATCGAGGTCCTCGGAAAAGCGCTCGCCTCCGTGGCACCACCGGATCGCCGTTCCCCCCTGGAACAGAAGCCGGTTGCTTTCGGGACGGGCATAGAGATGCTGAAGAAGGATCAGTTGGAAAAGCTCGGAGCGGCGGATATGTCGTTCTGTATACGCCTTCATGCGATTAGTTTATAACACATATTTGTATTGTTATGTAAACAATCTTTCAAAGTGAAGGACGAACGACCGGGGGCCGGACTTCCCTCATCCACCCTTCTCACCTCGACGCCCGGCGTGTGTGCGGGTTTCGGTTGATCCCCGTCCCGTATCTCACTTCAGCGCAACAGCCGCCCTCCCGTCAACTCGACGAAGAACCGTT
>JAMDCN010000034.1 GCA_023489025.1 Deltaproteobacteria bacterium
CTGTCCGACGCCAGGATAAATACTCCCTGTCCCGCACATGGCGTATCCGCCCGTCGTAATCGATTTTTGCGACGAGGGTTGCCATATCCTCGGGACGCGGCGCCCGGTCGACGATCATTTTGGAGCCGCCCTTTCGGATGCTCCTCGGAAGCCGGCTGAGGAGATCCTGGAGGGGTTGTCGCCTTTCGCCCCTCCGTCGGAACGGCAATTTGTCGGCAAAGCGCCAGAAAAACCTCATCCCGCGGATGGTTTCGCGCACTCTCTGGAACCGCTCGGGCCGAGCGGATGGGATGTGATACGGCTGGAACGAGCCGGCGTTTTTCCAGCCCATTGCAAGGGAAGCCATGAGAGTGACCGGTCCCGCGCTCAAATTATAAACATACGGGTATCCTTTTTCGGCCAGGTCATTCAAGGCCGTTCTCATGATTTTCGTCATGAGCCCGCGATTGCGGTGGTCCGGGGCGATGACGAAATCATCGGGGTAGATCCCGGGGAATGTCCGTGCCGGGATGCCGGCTTCCCATCTTACGCCGAACATCCCCCTCATCCCGACGACTTTTCCGCCGCAAAGCGCCAAGTAGATCAGGGGATCGTCCAAATACGGGTTCCGTTCGTATTTCCACTCCAGATAGGAAGCGTTTAAATCCGAGCGGGGGCTCCACAAATGTTTCTGGAGTTCCACGACCTCGTTCTTGAAAGAGGGTTGGTACCTCACGATTTCATAATCGCTCGTCATTTTCCGCGCCGCGAATCTCATTGGGGATGGTTTCGATGAAGTTCAGGATGTCCGCGACCGTGTCCCACTCCTTCGAGGGATCAAGCGTCGTCAGGTCAAGTTTCGAGTTTGTTTCCTTTTCGATCCACAGGGCCAGCCGGAAGAGGGCCAGCGAGTCGATCAACCCGGAACTTATCAGGGGAGTGTCGTCTTTCAATTCGAAACCGGGATCCGGATTGCCCTCCTCCAGGAGATCGACGAGTCGATCGCGCAAGGACATATCGCCGCCGCGCCGCTTATCGAAATAATCGGCGGATGTCGACCGGCTCAAGGAGCCCGCACTTTCGGGCCACGTCGGAACGGTTGACTTTGCCGCGGGAGGTGCGGGGGATCTCGTCCAGGAGATACCAGCGTTGAGGCATCTGGTGCTTCCCCAGGTGCCGCCGGAGCCAGTCCACGAAGGTTCGCAGGTTTTCATCGCCTGCCGCTTTCAGGACAAACGCCATTCCGACGTTTTCTCCGAGCAAGGGGTCCTCGAAGCCGAAGGTGCATACATCGACGGTTTGTTCCCAGCGTTCGGCAACGGAGTCGATATCCGCCGGATAGACTTTCATTCCACCCTTGTTGATCTCCTCGCGCTCACGGCCTCTTAGATAGAGCAAGCCGCGATCGTCCACAATGCCGATGTCCCCGGTAAAAAACCAGCCTTGGGACACGACTTTCCCGGTGAGATCGTCCCTCCCGAGATATCCCTTCATCAATGCCGGCGTATTGATCCAGACGTACCCCGCCTCCCCCGGGGGACACTCTTGCGACATCGCCGGAGGACTTTCCGTATTCCCCTGTTTCAGGATTTTGATGACCGCACCCCACGGCTCGCCGATCAATCCGTCTTCCGGGGTGAAGTCCGGCACCGTGGTGCCTGCAACCCAGCTGCCCGTTTCCGTGATGCCGTAGGAATTGAACACCTCCCTGGTCCCGGTCCATTTCTGCACTTCCTTCCAGAGGAATGCCGACAGGGGGGCGGAGCCGCAAAAAACGCGCTCCAAAGCGTCCGACTGCGGCGGTTTGGCCGTCTTGAGGGCAAGGCGCCAGACCGTCGGGACGGAGGACATGAAGGTTATTCCATTCTCGTCCAGCAAGGTTCCCAACCGGAGGATCACTTCGGGCTTGAAAGGGGGAAGGATGTAGAGGTCCTGGCCCGAAAGCCAGGGGAACAGGCAATTGCAGATCAATCCGTGGCCGAAATGGGTGGGAAGAAGGCAGAGAGTTCGACGGAATTTCCCGATGCCGAGGGACTGCCGGAGGCTCATCCATCGGGCGCGAAGCGATCTGTGGGTATGGACGACGCCCTTGGGGTCGCCGGTCGTCCCCGAGGTGAACAGGATCAAGGCGGGCTTATCGAGGGAAAGGGAATTGCCGGGAAAGAATTTCGCGGCGACGGCAGGGCCCGTTTCGGCGGCATTGGACATATCGAGGATACGGATCCCCAGGCCGGAAAGACCGCTCGCGATCGACTCGTCAGGGTCCCCAAGCCAGAGGGAATAACGCGGCGCGGCCGCGCGCGCCAATGTTTCGACCTCGAACTTCGTCAGCCGGGGATCGATCGGGACGATGCAACCGCCCAGGCTCCAGACCGCCAGGAGATCGACGAAAAATTCGGGCGTGTTTCCATAATGGAGGAAAACGAGATCGGAATCCGACATGCCTTGACTTTGCAGATAGGCGATGCCCTCGGAGTAACGACGCAGGATCGAGGTCCCTTCCCATCGTCGACCCGTCAAAGGCTCGATCAGATTCCCGACCCGCAAATCGAGGAACATGGTTCCTCCAATGGCTGAAACGGATATCCAGCGCCTAGCATGACAATAAAATTCAATACCCTGTCAATCGGAAACTTTCATACAATTATTCAGCGAAAAGAAGGTTCGAAATCGGGCGAACCCCCGGAGGGTGACGATGGTCGACGCATCGCGGCGGACAAAACGGAAAAATTTCGCAAAGGGAGAAGTGTTCCCGGTCATCGGGGTGTACGACGTCTTCTCCGCTTCCCTTTCCGCAAAATATTTTGACGGGATTTTCGTCAGTGGATTCAGCTTTGCCGCCAGCCATTACGGATTGCCCGATATCGGGCTTATTTCCTGGACGGATATCGTGGGTCTTGTTCATCGAATAAGAACGGTCCTCCCCGATCCGTATATTCTCGTCGATATCGACGACGGCTATGCCGACGTGGAGGTCGCCTGCCACGTCGTTTCCCTGCTGGAGTCCGCGGGAGCTTCCGGGGTCGTCATGGAAGACCAGAAGAGACCAAGGCGATGCGGGCATCTGGACGGGAAGCAGATATTGAATCTTGACGAATACGTGACGAAATTGAGGAAGGTGCTGGACACCCGTCGATCCTTGGATGTGGTGGCCCGCACCGATGTTACGGAAGTCGACGAAATCAGGAAACGCGCGACGGCTTTTGCAGAAGCCGGCGCCGATGCCATATTGGTCGACGGAATCGGGGACCTCTCCCTGATCAGGGAATTGTCGGGAAAGATCGACAAGGCGTTTGCATTCAACCAGATTGCCGGAGGGAAATCCCCTTCGTACGGTTTTCAGGAATTGAAGGATGCCGGGGTATCGATGGTTATCTACAGCACCCCCTGCCTCTTCGCGGCGCAATCGGCGATCGATCATGCGATCCGGGCGATAAAGGGGAATCATGGACATCTATCGGGAAAGGGGGAAGGCGCCGTCACCATAAAAAATTGCAATGCCATCCTGGAGGACAATCTCAGGAGAAGGGACAATGGAGCGAACCCCTTCAAGTAGGCAGGCAAGCCTCCCTTAGGAATCAAAAACCATATTTATCCGCTACAGAAATTAACCATTAATGGATGAATTGGGAAAATATTTTCCTAATCCAATTGATCGCATGAACGGAAGGGAATCTTCGTTTGACATGCGGGCATGACATAACTTGTTGAATTATTTATATAAATCACACTTACGGGTTGGGATTTTAATGATTGGTATAGGCCATGCTTCGTCTGGACAGGCTGCACAACACCACGACGGGAGACCTCGTTGAAAAAACTCACACTCCTGCTTGTTGCATTCCTTCTCGCCGGTTGTGGTGGAGGCGGGGGAGGGGACGCGACCAATGGATCCGTTCCGGTTATCGAAGTTGCCGCTCCCACTGCAATAGATATAAACGGGGCGACATTGAACGGTGACGTTATTCCAAACGGTCTTTCGACCCAGGTTTGGTTCGAGTATGGACCGGATCCTTCTCTGTCGAGTTTTGCCGTTACAACTCAGCAATCCGTCGGTTCGGGATTGACCAAGGAGCAGGTCTTCGCGCAAGTTGGCGGGCTTGCTGAAAACACCAAATATTATTATCGGGTTTGCGCTTCGAACTCGAAAGGGGAGTCAGATAGTTCCGTCGCAAGTTTTACCACCTCATTTGTCGGGGTCGCTCCCGCGGTCGCCACGCTGGCGGCGACCGCGGTCGGGGCGAACACCGCCACCCTGAACGGCAACGTGACGCCCAACGGTCTGCCCACCGACGCCTGGTTCGAGTGGGGGACCGATTCGGCACTATCGTCTTTCGGCAGTACGGCGTCGCAGTCGGTGGGTTCAGGGACCACCGGCCAGCCGGTCAACGCTGCACTAACGGGGCTTGCCGCCGGGGCTGCGTATTACTACCGGGTGGCGGCGACCAATTCGGCGGGGACGTTGAAAGGGACGATCCTCGCCTTCACCCCAAGCGCGGCGCCCGCGGTTTCCACCGTTGTCGCCACATCGATTTCCGCCACGGGCGCGACGCTCAACGGCAACGTGACCCCGAACGGGCAGGCGACGGCCGCCTGGTTTGAATGGGGGACGAGCGCGACCTTGAGCAGTTACAACACGACGACCTCGATGTCCGCCGCCGGCGGCACGTCCGCCCAGCCGGTCACAGCCCCGCTGACAGGGTTGTCCGCCGGCGCCACGTACTACTTCCGCGTCGCGGCCGGCAACGCCACCGGGACGTCCAAGGGCTCCATCCTGCAGTTCACGGCGTCCGATCCGTCCCCGTTGGTGACCGTGTTCTCCGACGATTTCAGCGCCGACACCACGGGAAGTTATGTGGTTTTTACATCCTTGGGAACCGGAACGTTCACCTATGATCCTTCCGGGCAAAACGCGAAGGTCATCGCCGGGAATGGTGAAACCGTGATATTCAGCAGGCTTTTACCGACACCAACGAATTATTCAGGGGTCTTTTCACTGGATTTCTCTCCGGCGTCGGATTATGGGAGCGGCGGGAATGTCGCGATTCGCGTGATGGATACGCCTACAACCTATTATGAGCTCTCGACAAAAAATGCTTCGGTAAGAAAAGTCCGGAAAGGAGTAGCGGTAGATGAAGTGGCGTTCCCGTTTCCGTATTCCCAGGGTGGCACATATCCCGTCAAGATCACTTTCAGCCCGGCGGTTACGACCGTTGAGGCATTCGGAGGAACGGTCGATCTGATAAAGAACGACAGTGCCAACCCCATCGTCTATTTTGAGGTCGAGTCGACGCAGCAGGATGCTTATTATGACAATATCAAGCTGGAAACGGCGCCTTGACCTTCCCTGTGCAAACGAATTTCCGGCGCGTGATGTCGTGAGCGGCACGGTTCGAGGGGCAGCTCGATGGGCTGAACCACGGCCTCGCTTGGCGTTAATCGGATGCGTTGTGTATCACCACCTCGACCGAATGTTTCCGGCGGTCGTCGACAAGGGAAATTGCCCGGTCGTGTTGCGGAACCCCATCAACGGTCACGCTCGTGTCGCCATTCCCGGCAAACTGTTGCAGGACGTCGATTTCGTAGACCGTCTCGCGATACCGGTAGTACACCTTGAAGGCCTTCCAGTCCGCGGGGAGGCACGGAGCAAAACGCAGCTTGTCCACTTCCAGCCGTAAGCCCAGAAGGGATTCCACGATCAGCCGGTACATCCAGCCGGCCGAGCCCGTGTACCACGTCCATCCGCCGCGCCCCGTGTGAGGCGGGAAGGCATATACGTCGGCCGAGACGACGTACGGTTCCACTTTATAGGTTGCAACCCCCTCCGGAGATTTCGCATGGTTCACCGGGTTGATCATCGCCAGCAGCTCCCACGCACGCCGGCTGTCGCCCAATGCGGCGAACGCCATCGCCGCCCAGATCGCCCCATGCGTGTACTGCCCCCCGTTTTCCCTC
>JAMDCN010000029.1 GCA_023489025.1 Deltaproteobacteria bacterium
CATCGACGTGATCGAGAAGTGGATCGAGTACAAGATCGAGGCGGAGGTGAACCCCGTGAAGCTGCGGCCGCACCCGCACGAGTTCTTCCTGTACTTCGACTGCTGAACCGGCCGCACCGAAGGTACGCTCCGCGAAGGGGCCCCGTCGCCGGGGCCCCTTCGCGTTACATCCAGCGGCCCGGAGGAGCCGGCCACAGTTCGCGCAGCGGCGGGATCGCGTCCCGGATCCAGCCGGAGACGAAGAGGAGGATGGCGAGAAACAGGATCGTCCCCGCGATGGCGACCCACGGGACCCACCGGTTGACGCCACCCTCGGCGGCGAGCCGGGCAAGGTGCATCGCGTCCGTGGCGGGGGCGCCGAAGGCGGAAGAGATCGGGCGGGCCTCCCGGATCTTCCGGTCGGCCTGCAGGAAGTAGAGATAGTCGGCGGTGACCGCGCGGGCGACGCCCCACAGGATCGGGACGAAGAGGGTCCATCCGAGCAGGACGGAGAGGACGAAGTCGACCAGCGCCCACGTGTACATCTTCCGGTAGAGGTACCACCACAGCCCCAGGAAGGCGGCCGGGTTGTTCCAGGAGAGCTCGAACCGGGTCGTGCCAGTCCGGGTGAACCGCTCGAACCGGGGACGATACCGGTCCGCCCTCGGCCCGATGTACGCCGTCAGCTCTTCCGCCGCGAGCGGCGACGACGAGGGGACGTAAGACTCCATCGTTTTCTCCGACAATACCGTGATGAAGGTATTATATTACGGCTTATCTTCGTGTCGGAGGCAACGTTGTCACCCATCGGTTCGTTGCGGACATTTTTCCCGCTCGCCCTTCTCGTGTCGATCCTGTTCGCGGGGGCGGCCGGCTGTTCCAGCGCCGGGGACGGCTCCATCTCGGTGCAGCTGGTGTACCCGTCGTCGACCGCCGCCACTCGAGCGTCGGTTCGCGCGCCGTCGTACGCCACGGACCCGGCCGACCGGATCCGGATCCGCGTCCTGGGCCCCCACTTCGCCCCGATCGGGAAGTGGTTCCTGCGCTCCGACGGCCGCGGCGAGATCGGCGGGATCCCCCCGGGCACGCGCATCACCGTCGAGGTGGACGAGTACGACAACACCGCGATCCCCTCCGACAACGCCGTCCTCGGCGCCCCGCTGCTGGGCCGCGGGTGGTGCAACGGCATCACGCTCTCCCCGGGCGAGGTGAAGACGGTGCCGATCGCGATGTACAAAAAGGGTACGATCGTCACGATTTGCGGCGCCCCGGCATCGGGCGGCTCGGGCACCCCGGGCGACGACAACGCGGCCGGCGGGATCCTCGCCGTCGAGGCGCATCTCGGGAACCCGACCGCGGTCAAGGCGGGTCCCGACGATTCGATCTACGTCTCCTCTTCCGCGTACAAGAAGGTGAAGCGGATCGACCGGTACGGCTACCTGTCCGATGTCGTGGGGGACGGCACCCACGGGGCCATCACGCCCGGCGCGCCCGCCGCTTCCTCTCCGATCGGGGCCGTCCAGGACATCGACATCGACCCGGCCGGGAACCTGTACCTCTTTAACGACTGGAACCAGATCGTCCGGGTCGACAACGGGGTGGTGAACTTCGTCGAGCCCGCCAACGGAACGTATGACTCAGTGGCCCGGTTCAACCTGGCCGTCGTGAACGTCGATCTCCTCTACTTCGTGAACTACCTCGAGAACAGGGTCTACCGGATGAGCGGGACGACGAAAACCGAATACGTGATGGACAACACTCCACTCTCCCCGGCGGAACCGTTCGACCGGTACCACTATCCTCTCCGTGCCCCTTCGAGCATCACATACACCTCCTTGACCACGACAGACTCCCTGATCTTCGCGGACACCGACAACGACCGGATCATGCGAATTTCCCTCGCCAACGGGAACATCTACTACATGGTTGCCAACGACAACGGCACCCGGTTTTCCGAAGGGATCGACCCGCTGGCGATGGCGCCTTCGAGGCCGAGGGTCGTCGACTACAACCCGATCACCGGGAAGATCTTCTTCGTCGAGGGATTGAGCGACCAGGTGTTGTACATCGACGCGGCGGGGAAGGTGCGTCTGTTCGCCGGCACCGGCAGCCCCGGGTTCTCCGGCGACGGCGACCCCTCGACCGCCGCCGGGTTGAACGACCCGCGGGCGATCGCGGTCGACTCCCGCGGCAACGCCTACATCGCCGACTACGGCAACCACGCCGTCCGCATGGTCGTCGGCGGCGCCCTGCCGTAGTGCGTCATTTATTCTTCTTGACGCCTGACGTCTGGACGTCTATAGTTTACATCATGGATTCCAGCGATTCGAGATATGCTCCTGGTCGCGTACGCGACGCCATTCTCCAAGTAATGGCGTTAACCTCTCAGTCTCTCTCGGTAAAACAGATAGAAGATAGGGTAGCCAAAGTGATTGGCCCTACCCCAACATCGTCGGTGCGTTCGTATCTCCGATTAAACACACCCAAGATGTTCTTGCGCGAAGAACGTGGAGTTTACCAAGTAAGAAGAGAATCGATCTCTGGCCTTCAGCGTGAAATAACTGAAACAGAAAATTGGGAAAATCCATTTTATGTTGGCAAGGCAGTTCTGCACCATGCTGATTGCTTCGATTGGATGGAAGGACAGGAAGATAATAGCATTCATGCGGTAGTAACTGATCCGCCATATGGTTTACATGAGTACACCCCAGAACAGCAACATAAACTTAGAAATAAGCAAGGAGGAGTTTGGCGGATCCCACCGTCTTTTGATGGTCATGTGAGGTCACCGCTACCAAGATTCACCACATTGAAAGATTTTCAGCGTGAACAACTTCACTCGTTTTTCTTTGTATGGGCTCGTTTGTTACTGCCGAAACTAGTTCCAGGTGCAAACGTAGTTATCGCTTCAAATCCACTGCTGTCATATATCGTATCTACCGCACTTTCAGATGCTGGACTGGAACGTCGTGGGGAGATAATTCGTCTAGTGATGACAATGCGCGGTGGCGACCGACCAAAGGCGGCTCACAAGGAATTCGGCGGCGTAAGTGTAATGCCTCGCTCTATGTGGGAGCCATGGTTACTTTTCAGAAGGCCGATAGAGGGGAGAGTCCAAGATAATCTTAGAAAATGGAAAACGGGGGGATTTCGTCGTCCAGACCAAGATAGGCCATTCGGAGATGTTATTAATTCTTCCCCAACAAGAAGTAATGAACGAAGCTTGGCTCCTCATCCAAGTTTAAAGCCACAAGGATTCTTGCGGCAAATCATTCGTGGGGTACTGCCTCTAGGCGATGGGGTCATCTTGGATCCTTTTGCTGGTGCAGGTTCTACTTTAGCTGCGGCAGAGGTAGTAGGACATAAAAGCATAGGAATTGAAAAAGATGTTTTCTATTTTAATATGGCAAAGAATGCAATTCCAAAACTAATTAATTTTCAGCCAAATGGAAAGACTCAGATTTTATAAATCCAATTTGCTCTCAGTTTCAAAACACCATCACGATGAAGAGTGGCTGTTCGAGTGCCTAGTTCACCCCGAGGGTTACGTCTAAAATCATCTACCGTTACTTTACCTAAGTACACTTCGGTGAAAGTCATCGCTTTTCTTTCTGACGCTGGTTCACTGTCCGTGTCCACATTGTAAACGAATACGCACATCCATTGATCTCGCGCTCCGTGTGTGTCGACCGCACCGCCGGATTTTCTGGTTGTTTTTATTTCAATACCTTGAGTTCCAGCCTTAACTGCATTTCCGCTATAGATACCTTGAACTACAAGATCCGGATGCCCGTTAAAATATAGGTTCTCCGTGAGAGCGCGAGCGTGCTTTGCGAGGCTTGCCGTAAGCATATCCGAGATAACGCCGGACATAATCGCAGGACGAAGCATATCATCAAGCCTTCGAAGGCCTTTTTTTGAAAGATGAGAGTTTACATCAAAGAAAAAATCATATACGTCTTGTATAGCAATTTCAAAATCCTGTAGACGTAACTCATACGGCAGTTCCGCGCTACGATTAAATTTTGTGGCGTCAACACGGTTTCTTTTTGCGACCATATCGATGCTCCTACCAGCGTTCTTACCCACCGCTTCAGTAACGCAGAGGGCGGAAAATGCAGCTCGGGACAATTCCTGCGGATATCCTGAGTCCTCATAATCACTCTGTTGCAAACGCGGTTAGTCTATCTGTGAAATCGAATGTGAGCAATGCTGGAAATTTTCAACCGGATGCGACCGGGGACACCCTCTGCGGAGAAGCGTAAAAAGAGCGGGCTACCGGGCGGGGGGGGCGGCCTTCGCGCGGGCGCGGAGGATGGAGACGACCGCGTAGGTGATGAGGACGGCCGAGACGACCTGCGATTCGGAGAAGGGGCCGAGGAAGCCGCGGGGGTCGTCGCGGAAGATCTCGAAGAACGACCGCGCCGCGCCGTACAGGATCAGCATCGTCCAGAAGAGCATACCCGGTGTCTTGAACCGGTCCCGCGTGACGTAGAGGAAGCCGAAGATGGCGAAACCCCCGATCGATTCGTAGATCTGCGTCGGGTGGAGCGGCACGTGGAGCGGCGCGAGGCAGGCGGGGTCGGTGAAGGTGACCGCCCACGGAAGGGTGGTCGGCTTCCCGAAGCAGCATCCGGCCGAGGTGCAGCCTAGCCGCCCGAACGCGAGCCCGAGCGGGATCCCGAGCGCCGACGCGTCCGCCACCGGCAGAAACGGCATCCGGTGCTTCCGAAGATACAGGATGCAGACCGCCGTCGCGGCGATGAACCCGCCGTAGAAGACGAGCCCGCCGTTCCACAGTTTGAAGATCTCCCAGGGCGCCTCCGCGTATTGCCGCCAGTAGACGAGGACGTGGAACATCCGCGCCCCCACGATGGCGGAGAGGACCACCCAGAACCCCATGTCGAAGAACTTCTCGCGGTCCATTCCCCGGCGGGCGATCTCACGGCCGGAGACCCACAGGGCGGCGAGGAAGCCGATCGCGACGAAGACGCCGTACGAATAGATCCTGAAACTACCGATCTGTACGAGGACGGGATGCATCCGCGGGCTCCTTCGGAGAGAAGACCATGTCGATCACGAGCAGGATGACGCCCACGGTGATCCCGACGTCCGCGACGTTGAAGGTGGGCCAGTGGTGGCCGCGCCAGTACAGGTCGAGGAAGTCGACGACGTACCCCAGCCGCGCCCGGTCGATCAGGTTCCCGATCGCCCCGCCGAGGATGAGCCCCAGGCCCACCGGCGCCGCCCCCCTGCAGGGGAGGTACGCGATGTAGGCGAGCACCGCCCCCATCGCGAGCACCGTCGCGAGGATCAGGAACGGGTGGACCCAGCCGGGATCGAGGTTCGAAAGAAGACTGAAGGCGACCCCCGTGTTGCGCACGTGCACCAGGTCGAAGAAGCCGGGCACAAGTACGCGGGGCTCGAACAGGGGGAGGTTGCGCGCCGCCCAGACCTTGCTCGCCTGGTCGGCGGCGCCGAGCAGGAGCGCCGAGACGATCGGCACCGAAAATTTCCGCACGAGGGTTACCGGCACTATGACTTCCCCACGGCCGCCGCGCACCGCCCGCACAGATCCGGGGTGCCGGCGAGCGTCCCCACCTCGGGCGCGTGGTTCCAGCACCGTTCGCACTTCCCCCACGGAGCCTTCTCCACCTTGACCTTCAGCCCCGGGAAAGCGGCGCTCTCGTACACCCCCGGGCCGGTCACCTCGCCCACGACGATCCCCGAGACGATCAGCGCGTCGCGGATCTCCGTGGCGTGCGTTCCTACGAGGTCCGCGAAGGGGCCCGGGGCGATCGTGACCAGCGCGTCCTGGCCGCTGCCGATCACCTTCTCCCTGCGCGCCGTCTCCAGCGGCTGCGCCACTTCCGAACGCAGCGCGAGGATCCGCTGCCAGCGGGCCGCGATCGCCTCCGCGTCCGGGATCCCCAGGGGCTCCGGGAGGTC
>JAMDCN010000037.1 GCA_023489025.1 Deltaproteobacteria bacterium
AAATGGGAAATCGGATACGCTACGACGACGAATTTCGTGACGTTCACGAAGTACGCAGGAACCCCAATCGTCACGGTTGGCGCGGCCGGCCAGTGGGACAAGACGGCGGTGGAAAACCCGGGGGCGGTATATTTCTCTGGCACAGACACCGTTGATCTTTGGTACGTCGGGACGGACGAAGCGTTTATTACCAACGGGTCCTCGAACTATCGTATCGGCCTCGCACGGACCCGGTCATTTATCACGCTATTTGGGGGAACGATCTCGGGGGGAACGATCAGGTGAAAATATAATGGTTTCTCGGGGGATCAATCGGCCTCTCGCGGCTCGAATAGGTAATTGATCGTTTCGGTGTCGTTTTGACACTCCTTAACTCGACGATAAACATCGGCTGGGCCTACCGCCTCGCTGTGCTCGTTCGCTGTATTCGCCGCGTACCCCGCATTGAAGAACAGATCGAAGGTGTTCAGGTAGTGGGTGTTGAACCCGCCAGGGTGGTATTTAGAAAAGCAGATTTCAACCATCCACGTGGGCTGGGGTCGCATGGTCAAAGTCTCCCGGCAACCGCGGAGCACTGAATGTTCGAAACCCTCGACGTCGATCTTGACGAACAGCCTTTCCCCCTGGAAGCGGGAGCCGAGAAGAACATCCAGCGTGCTCACTGGAATCGTCTTTCTGAACCTCCTCGGTTGGGCGGCCCATCCGGGAACCATGGAAGCTCCGGTGCTGGAGACTCCGTACAAGGTCGCGAGTCCCGGGCGCTCGTCCAGTCCCAGCGGGAAAACCTCGACGTTGCTCCAACCATTGGCCTGAAGGTTAGCGTACAGGTACCGCAGGTTCTGCGGTTGCGGTTCAATGGCCACGACGCGTTTTCCAAAGGATCGGGCTAGGCAGGTGTAGAAGCCGATGTTTGCGCCGATGTCAATGAACACGTTGGCGCGTTGCAGATGGTCGGAGACGATCGCGACCTCGTCCGGCTCAAACGCCCCGGCCTGCATCAGGCGGTGGTGCATCGAGTTTCCGGCGATCATTGTGAAGCCGTACGGTGTCATTCGCTTCGCGTGGCGGACCGTGGGGGAGAAGGAATAATAGATGTCCCGGGCGTTGTTCAGGAGATGGATGGTATTTAGCAGGGTTTTCCCCGCAAGCGAAACGGCGGATCGGATCATGGTACCTCCTTGAACGAGAATACGTCGGTCAGACAGCATAAGCAAGCGGCCCTTCGGGGCCGTTTCCGTTTCCGGAGGACTGATGCGCTCCAACTTTCATTCGGCGATCATGAACCTGCGGGAATGGGAGGGATTTGAGGACAACGACCCGGACGATCCCGGTGGCGAGACGCGGTACGGGGTATCGCGCCATTACCACCCGGAGATGTGGCTCGACGGAAAGCCGCCGACGTGGGAGCAGGCGAGGGAGTTCTACCTCAAGTTGTGGATCGCCGCCGGATGCGACGCGCTTCCATTCCCGGTGGACTGCCTGCACTTCGACGCGAGCGTCAACCCCGGACCGGGGGCTGCCACGCGCATGCTCCACGATTCCGGGGAGCACGCAGACCCGTACCACCGCGCCACGGAATATGCCGTCCTGCGGCTGCGATATTACCTCGCCGCAGTGCGCAAGCGGCCTGTCGCGCTGAAGTACCTCGCCGGGTGGTCAGACCGGACGCTGGACTTCATGGAGCGCACAATTTTAACAAGTTGGTCATTGGCGGGGAAATGATAGAAGGTGACGCCAGTTGCGTCTGCGGAACGTGCGGGCGGAGAATGCCGTGGGATACGTTCAAATCGCATGCGGAGCCGTGTCGGAGGGGTCATGTTCCTGTTCATGCTGGGGATGATCGTTGGGGCGTTCCTCGCGATCATGGGAATGGCGGTCCTGTCGATGGGGCGGACGGAATAGTGAGCGAAACGATAACACCATGAAAAAAGGAGGATCATCATGGACATCGTGACATTCGTATGGCTCGCGGTCGCGGTCGGGGCGTTCGTCGCCGGGTTCTTCGTTGGAAAGCGGCACGGCATACGGATCGCGTCTGCCGCATCGTTCCTGAAAGACACCGTGGGGAAATTATGACCGACCGGGCGAACGGTTTCGCCGACAACTTTTGGGGTACGCTCTGCCGGGGACTGAGGGACTTCATCAACGCCTTCGATGTGAATCCCCTCTGCCTCGTGGCATTCCTTGTCATCAACACGATGGTGATGGCCTACCTTCATTCCACGTTCGATTGGTTCCGTGTCCCCGACTGGTGGTGGGGGCCGACCGGCGTTCTGTTTCTGATAGTCGGAGCGATCCTCATCAAGCACACCTGGGGATACACGATCAACAGCAAGTACAACAGTCCGATCGGCGAGCCGCCAAAAGTTGCCGATCCCGCGGCGCCTGAGAAGCCCCCAGGAACGTAGGAGAGGAGGCGGCATGTTGTGGAGAAAGTGGCTCGCGGAGAAGATCGCGCCGAAAGCGGAGCAGCTCGAGAAGGCGGCCGACGACGCGATCCCCGACTGTGTGAAGGGTGTTCGCATGCCACGTGTCCGGTACCTCGTGGCGCTCGCGCTGCTCGTGATCTGTGTCGTCGGATACTCGCGGGGATGGCACAAGCGTTTCGTGAAGCCGGACCCGTCGTTGGTTCCAGTGGCCACGCAGGGCGGCGGAAGCGTTTACCAGGGGAACCAGGTGCCGGCGATGGCGCGCACGGCCAAGGCCGGGAAGTCGAAACCCACAACCACCGTTCGTCCGGTGACCACGACTCCGGTCGACGAGCTGCCCCCCGAGGAGCAGGCAAAAGCCCCGGTCATTCCCCCCACCGCGGGGCCGGATAACGTCGTCCGGAAACTGCAACTCGGGGACACGCAGATCATCCCTCCGGGCCGCGGGGAAACCTACGCCCGGGCGTACCTCCTGCCGGACGGTACCGTCAAGATATTCCAGGATCCACAGCAGGAGAAGTTCCGGGGGTGGAAGTGGAAGCACTTTGAACTGGAGGGAGGATATGGAGTCGGCGGGAAGCAGGTTGACGTCCAGGCGACGTGGCTCCCGATTCGCTTGGGGAACGTCCACGTCGGGGCCCGGGCGGAGACGTGGACCGAGATCGACGGGACGATCAAAGGCGCCGGGTCGATCCGGGTACGATGGGAACCGTTTCGGGAGTCGTACCGATAATCGGGAGGGGGGGGCGGAAACCATGTGGATCGGACTCTTGGTGGGAGCGGCGGCGGTTGCGGGGGCTTCGGCGGTCGCGAGTCAGGCGCCCGGGACGGACCCCGGGCACGTCATCTTGTCTCTGGATAATGTCCTGTTGCACGTCCTCCCAGCCATTTCCGCCGGGGCGTTCGCCTGGGCGGGCGCCCGGTTCACCATCCAGGACCACTCGCGCCGGATCGGCCGGCTGGAACGCCACAACTCCTGGGGGCGGCGGAAGCTCGAAAAGCTCGAGACCGTCCACCTCGGCCGCCATCCCGAGGATGCCCCGCTGTTGCACGTCGAGTCGATCAACGGGGGGAATTCGGGGGAGTAGCCGCCTCCTTCAACGCCAGCCTACGCCACGCCGCCGCCCGCTGTGTCTGCGCCACGATCTCCCCGTCCGACGAGCCGTAGGGAGGGGGCGGGCGGGAAGGCCGGATTTCGCACGAGGATGGCCTGTAATCGATCGAGGAAGACTGTCAGAATTTTGTCAGATTTTCTATGACAAAATGGTCCCGGATGGTCGCGGATGGTCACTGTTGGTCGTTCGAAGCCCGGGCGGGGAATCTCTTCGTAATTCGATAACCTCCTGTTTTTTCGATGGAGCCGGCGGTCGGGATTGAACCGACGACCTGCTGATTACGAAGGCCCCGCGCGCCGGAAAGAAGTCGCGGGGTTGCACCCTGCCTGTCAGAGAATTGTCATAGACCGCTAATTTTATTAGCGGAATTCCCCACCGGATTCCCTTCCCCGAACGCCCCGTCCAGCTTCCCCACCACTACCTCAAGATGCCGCGGCGTCACCGTCACGTACCGCTGCGTGGTCGAGATTGACGTGTGCCCCATGAGCTTCGAGAGGTGGTACGGATCCACCCCCGCTATCGCCAGGACCGTCCCGAAGGTATGCCGCAGGTCGTAGAGCCGCACCCCGGGGTAACCCGCCGCCGTGGCCGCCGCCCGGAACTTGTGGGAGAGCGTGTCCCGGTGCCGCCAGGGGATGACGTGTTCCCCCTTCTTCCCCTCCCCGATCAGCGCCGCGGCCTCGCCCAGGAGGGGGATCGTCCGGATCCGGCCGCGCTTCCCCTTCACCCGGATCACCCCGCCCACGATGTGCCCGTACGTCAGCCGGCATAGCTCGAACGGCCGCAGCCCCGTGTAGAGTAGGATCCGGAACGCCCGGCGCTCAGGATCGGCCGCCTTCTCGAGGATCGCCTTGAGGACCTCGTCGATCACCGGCGGCGCCTCCCGCTCCGGCTCGAGCTCGAACGGAACAGCCGCCGCCACGTTCTTCAGGACGTACTCCCATCGAAGGGCTGTGGCGAACATCGTCCGGAGGTGCCGAAGGTACCCGTTGACGGTCGTGGCTTCGAGCCCCTTGAGCAGCCCGGCCTTGAACTGCTCGATGTCGCGCACGGAGATCGACCGGAGCGTCCGGTCCGGCCCGAGGGCGGCCACCAGGTGGTCGAGGACCGTCTCGTCATTCCGCAGGGTGGAGGCGGCCTTGTTCTCGCGGGATTTCAGGTACTCCGTCTTGAACTTCCCGAGCTTGACGTTCTTCGCCCCCGCGATCGTCGCGAGCTTCCCGTCGTACCAGAGGCGGCGATGCTTGTGGAAATGCTTCACGGCGACATCGTGATCGCGGGTCTTGAGGGTGATCCGGCGATCGCCGGGGAGGATGACGTACCAGACGCCGTTGTACCGCTGCCAGAGGCGGGGGCCGGGCATGGAGGGGAGTTTACCCAGAGAGCGACGTTCCTTCAAGATTTAATCGCCCGCGCGAGATGCCCGGCATAAACCCCCACGACTTTCCAGTACATCGCCATTGGTGCCTTATGCTTTTTCCACTGATGTTCCGCTCGGGCGAGAGCATCCTTTCGCAGATCAAGCAGGGCTAAACGGAGTGCTTGCTTGGCCTCGGGCGGGAGACCCATGAAACGGAGAAGCCAGGACCGCTTCAACTGCTCGTCGGCGTTGCGGATCACCCCGTCCTCCTCCTCTCCATCGATTCCGGCGGCAGCGGCTCCTCCTGGAGGTACCGGTCGATCGACGCCTTGGCGATCACGACCTTCCCGGGGAACCGGCGGGAGGGGATCTCCCCGGTGGCCAGCAACTGCCGCAGGGTCCGCCGGGGGATCCGGCTGTACTCGAGTGCTTCACCGAAGGTCAGGTAGGGGGGGAAGGTCTTCTCGGCCATCAGCCGCTCCCTGCGTTTTTCGCACGAGGATGCCCCAGGATGATTTCGGGGGTACTACCCTGCGGGGTACTTTTTTTGCCGGCGAAACCCGCCACTTGAGTGGGGCGTTTCTGTGAGAAACGGCCATTCTCGCGCTGAACTGATCCCCCAATTCCAGCCCGGGCGGGATTGCGGCCGGTCCGGTAGGGGTACAGGGGGCAGTCTTCCTTCTCGCAGCGCGTGGCCGCGCGCGGGGATCCGGCGCACTCGGTGCATTTCGCCCGGATCGCGCGGATGGGGGTGAGCTTCATTCCCGTCCCTTCAGCGCCTTGGCGAATCCACCCGCGGCGAACTGCTGCAGGTGCGGAACGATCGCCTCCCCGAGGGACTTCCCG
>JAMDCN010000008.1:0-3816 GCA_023489025.1 Deltaproteobacteria bacterium
GAAGCCGAGTTCCTTGACGACCTTCCGGTCGACCTCGGCCACCCGGACCTGGAGCATCACCTGCTCGACGTGCTCCACGGCGAGGAGATTGACGACGTTTTTTGTGTACGCCTTCGCGCCCTCCACCAGCCGATGCTGCGCCGTCTCGGAGCTGACCGAGCCCGTTAGGATCATCGTTTCGGGCGTGCCGGACATCTCGAACTTTTCACCCGGGACGATCTTCTCGAGGCCCTTGCGGACGCCGTTCTCCACCCACACGTTCACATCCACGGAAGTCGGAACGCCGGCCTCGGTCCAGTAGATGAGGGTCGTCTCCCCAGGGGCCTTCCCGGTGACCAACAATTGCTTTGGGGTCACGACCGTTACGTCGGCGATCTCCGCTTTTCCGATGGAGACCCTGCGGATATCGAGGTTCGTGTCGAGGAGGAACGACTGGTTGGCCTGGAGGTGGAGTTTCGTGGCGGAGGCGCCTGCGACCCCCTGCTTGAACGCCGCGCTTGCCGCCTCCGGGAACGACAGGCCGAAGGAGGCAAGGAGAAGGATCAAGGCGATTCCTTTATGGCGTTTCACGGCATGCTACCCCTTCCGTGTCGGAATTCACGCGCCCTGCTATTCGAAAAACTCTTCGGATCGTTTCCCGCTCTTGATGATCTCGACGACGCGGCTGGCCTTGACGACCTGGATCGGCGACCCTTGAACGGACCTCTTCCGGACGACCGCCTTCGATACCACGGGTTTCTTGTGGGAGGAGGGGATCTTCGGGCGCATCGAGGAGAGGAGTCCTCCCTTGTCGCTGCCCGGCGTTTCCACCTTTTGGGCGTCCGCGAAGTTGCGCATCACGAGCTGGATCTTGCCGTCGTTGCTGGCGAGAGCGAGCTTCTCCGACTCGTCCGGCGTGACCGCGAGCGTCACCGTATTCACCGTGACCGGCTTGTTGTCCTTCTGCTCGACGACCTGACCCGCCGCCAGGACGAGGACGTTCTGCAGGAAGGTCTTGGATACCTGCTCCTGCTGGCGTTGAGGGGAAACCGCGGTCGTCACCACGACGTCGACCCTCGAATCCGGAACGATGAAGCCGCCAACGCCAACGACCTCGTTCACCTTGACGGTGAAGGCCCGCATGCCGGCGGGGACCTTCAGCGAGAGGAGTCCGCTGGTTTTATCCTTCGGGACCAGCTTGGACTCGACGATCGGCTCGCCGCGGAGAAAGTCCCTCATCGCGATCCGTCCGACCACGGGAACGGCCGTAGTGAAGGCATCCTTGGGATAGAGGTTCCTGGGCCAGGCGGATACCCCGATCTGGTTCGAATTGATGGTCGTACCGAGCGGGATATCGACGACGGCCACGGCGACACCGACGGTCTGGAGTTTCGCGCTCTCGGCGATCCGGTCCTTCTCGGAGAGGAAGCGGTACGCCCCCAGGCTCGCGACGAGGGCGAGACAGAAGGCGAAGACGACGATCCCGAGGATCCGTTTCCGGTTCATGGGTGAGACCCCCTTCAGAATTCTTTTCGCATGGACGTGGAGCTTGAGAGCGTGAAGATCGGCCCTCCCAGGCCCGGGAGGAACCCGGCGACGCTGACAGGGAAAGCGTACGAAACGGTTACGCTGCAGGTGCCGTAGGGGGCGCCGTCGTCTGCGATGTTCACCAAGGCGCCGGAAATTCCGGCGGAAGAGAGGATGTTGTTCGCCCGCGAGAGGGCGGAGGCCGTGTTCCCCTGGACGGCGGCGATCCGCGCGGCTTCGCGGGAAGCACCGGTCAGGATGTTCCGGGTCATCCAGGCGCGGCCGAATTCGGCGACCCCGATCAGCAGGAGGAGAAACACCGGGAGGACGAGTGCGAACTCCACCAGACTCTGCCCGCGGATCGATATGTCGCCCCGATGCATCGATGTTTTCCCGTCTGCGGTGAAGGGCCCCGCGGGGGCTGCGGTCTCCCCGTGGGGCCCGGGCTTTCTCACCGCGGTTCTTCAGAAACTCCCGTTGAACCCGTTATAGAACCCAACGATGGGAGCGCCCAGCAGGCTGACGACGGCGACGCACGCCACCGCGACGAAGAGGAGGATCATCGCGTACTCGGCGAGAGCCTGGCCTTCCTCATTCACGAAGGCGACCGGAGGAAACCCGACGGCTCTTCGCCTCATTGTTTTCCCCCCGCCGCGAGCCTCTTCCTTCCTAAAGGGCGGCCGCGACGTTCCCCAAGGTTGTGCTGACGTTTCCGCCGAGGAGCGTCAGAGCGCCGATGGCGATGACCGCGACAAGTGCCAGGATCAGACCGTACTCCGAAAGAGCCTGTCCTTTTTCGTCCTTCATTGCTGCGATAACATGATGGAACATTTCTTCTACCTCCTTTTGTAGGCAGACGTTACTTGTGGGCTCCTGACTCCTGAATAAATGTTTTTTACTTCGTTTGTACTTTGTCCCTTCTATCACCTCCTTTAGATACGTCTTGGCATCGTCTTATACAAGGTCTGTACCAACATTGCAGGAATTGGCATAATAAGCGCAACCAGTCGATTCCGTTAAGGATTTCTTCCCGTTGGGATGGAATGGAGGGTTATAAAGGAATTCTTTTCGGAAATGACAAATAAATCAGTAATTTATGTCTTCTTGTGCGCGATGGGAAAATCTATTGATAACCACTCTGTCAATAAGGGCGCGGTAATAATAACGGAATGGTAATATGCTCTACGGCTTCGAGACGAAAGGGTTCCCCCGGATGTAGAACCGCAGGCGCCTTCTCGCCCAGCGCCCGGCGTAGTCGACGCCGACGCGGGGCTTCGTGACGATGGACAGAGGTTCCGGCACGGGCGGATCGGCGATATGAAAATCGTCGCTGGTCAGGTCGTGCCCGTTGAGGCGCCGGTCGATGCGCATCGCCTTGCAGAGTCGGCCGGGTCCTCGCGTGGAACCTTCGGTGTTCTTCACCGGTTCGACGGCCCGGATCAACACGGCGGAGGCGTGGCCGTCGCGCTCGGTCACGACGTTCATGCAGCAGTGGAGGCCGTACACCAGGTAAACGTAGGCGTGTCCCGGCGGGCCGAACATGATCCTGGTACGGGCGGTGAGCCCTCGCGAGGAGTGGGAGGCACGGTCGTGCGGGCCCAGGTACGCCTCGACCTCCACGATCCTGCCGATCCGCTCCGCCCCGCCCGCCACATGGATCAGGTGCTTCCCCAGCAGATCCTTCGCGACCGCGACGGTGTCGCGGTCGTAAAACGCGCGCGGCAACGCCTTCGAACGGGGGTGGTTCGGCGCCATGCGACGCTATGTCTTTTCCATCCCGCGGACGAACGCGGCCATCGCCGAAAGCGTCCGTTCGCGCCGGTCGCGATGCGGGCTGTGGCCGCACCGCTCGAGGATGCAGCGCCGGACCGGGCCGCCGCATCGACGTTCGATCGCTTCGACCTGGCGAAGTGTTCCGTACGGATCGTCGATCCCTTGCGCAACGAGCACCGGGACCGTGACGGCCGGCAGGCAACCCTCGATGTTCCAGGCGAGAAATCCCGGATCGAGCCAGGCCCGGTTCCATCCCCAGAAGGCGCAATCGACGTTCCCGCCATGGTACCGTTCGAGTTTCGCCCTCAGGTCGGTGCGGAGGTATTCGTCGCGCGCCTTCTCGATGGAGCGCACCGTGATCTCCTCGCAGAAGACGTGCGGCGCCTCGAGCAGCAGGCCGCGGACCCGCGGCAGGGAGCGCGGCGTCGAGGCGTGCAGGAGGGCGATGGAGCCGCCGTCGCTGTGCCCGACGAGAAAGGCCCGGCGAACGCCCGCCGCGTCCAGAAGTTCCGGAAGTGCGAAGAATCCCTCGTCGTG
>JAMDCN010000008.1:3826-5643 GCA_023489025.1 Deltaproteobacteria bacterium
CCGTAGCCGGCGCGGCTGTAGACGAGCGCGCCGCACCCCGTCCCGGAGGCGAGCGCCGCCGGAAAATCACGCCATGTCGCAGCGCATCCGATGCCGTCGTGCAGGAAGACGAGCGTGGGAGCGACGTCCGGCCCGGGGCCGTGCCATCTAAACTCGATGCGGCGGCCGCCTGCGGTCAGTTGCCTCACTTCATCCATGTGGAAACATCTTGACGGGGGATATTTCGTTCCGCAATGCCGCGAGGCGGCATCGCCCCTCTGAGCGATCAGTCCAGCGCCTTGTCGAGGAACATCTGCCTGTCGACCTCGGCCCATACCTTCTTGTAGAGTTCCTCGACCTGGCGCGGGTAGTAGGCGCCGTCGAAGCGCAGCTTCACCTTGGTCTGCCGTGCGCCCTGCTTTACCATGGAAAGCGTCAGCCCCGCGCCGCCGTTGCGCTCCATCATGGCGCCCATGTCGAAGTCGATGTCGTAGGGGCCCTGCCTCTGGAGCACCGAAGGGGGGTACCCCTTCGCCTGCGCGTACTGTGCAAGCGCTTCCTTGCGAAGCGCCTCCTTCTGCTCGGGCGGCAGTTCCGGAAGGGAGGCCGTGATGTAGCCGGAGACCCGCTCCATGTTGTTGACGCGGCATCCGAGGGTGGCGAGGGTTGTGACCATCGAATCGAAGACGCGGTCGAACCCCTTGTCGAACACCCGGTCGCCGACCGCCAGCGCCATCTTCTCGCGTTGCGCGTGCCAGGCCGGGAGGTCCGGATTCTTCATCATCTCCTGCTGGAACCGCTGCTTGGCCATCATCGCGTTGATCATGTCGTTGCCCGCGTTCTGCTGCGCCATCATCGCATCCATCGTGTTCGGCTGCGTGCCGAACATCCCCAAGCCCCCGCAGCCCGATGCGATTGCGGCAACGGCCACTACGATCAACCCCGTCTTCGTTTTCATGGAAGAGGCCCCTTAAAACTGGCTGGATCGGACGGAGTAGTCCTTCACCGTCTTGTTCGGGTTGAACTTCACGATCACGGTAAGGGAGCGGAACGAGGATGCGGTCGAGGAGGCCGATCCGCTCTGACCGCCGCCGGCGGAGACGCCTCCCTGCGCGTGTCCGAAGGCGACCCCGAGGTTAGCGGCCGCCTGCCAGTTCTGGCTTTTGCTGGCGACGTCCGTCTGGCTGACCGAACGCTCATAGAGCCAGGTTTCCACCCCGTCGCTGTCGACGGTCGAGATGTTCGGACCGCCGAACCAATTGATGAGATCCATCTGGGTGGTTTTTCCCCGGACGACGGCCGACGTGACGGCGCCGTAAGAGAGGGCGCTCGCGCCGCTTTGGGCGGGCGGGGCGGACACGGCCTGCGCGCCGGGCGTCGCGGGGGCGGCGGATCCGGGCTGAATCTGCGGGGCGGACATGCAGGCGGGCAGGAGGAACGCGGCGGCCGCGAGCGCGAGCCAGCGGGTAACGCGAATGCAGGGATTCATCGGCGAGGCTCCTTTTCCTGGGGCGGAAATTTAAAACATCATTTCAGCATTTACATGTGCGGTCAATGCGATTCCTCTCGTTTCCTACCGTTTTCGTCGGGATGGAGACATCGTCTCCGCGCCGGGACATACCGGGAAATACCGGGTTGCCGCGCGAGGGCGGATTCGGGTAGTATGGAACAATTTTCCCCCCGGACGATGCTGAAGGTTTCCAAATCCATTTCCCAGGGAGGCGCTCGTGAAAGCGAAATCGGTGTTGCCTGTTCTCCTGTCGGCTCTTTTCCTCGTCTTGTTCGTCGCGCCCGGGACGGCGCGGTCCGCGGAGACGATCACGCTCCGGTACGCCAAC
>JAMDCN010000141.1:0-4367 GCA_023489025.1 Deltaproteobacteria bacterium
TCTAATTTCGGGGATCTCATTTTCAGGGTACGGGAGGATTGCGATGAAATCACCATTTGTGGTTTGTGGGGCGACCGGAAATATCGGTTCCAGGATCGCCGAGATCCTTCTTGCCGCAGGGGAACCGGTGCGAATCGTCGGGCGGGAGCGGGTCCGTCTCGGACCGCTGGCCGCGAAAGGGGCGGAGCCGTGGCCGGGCGACATCGGCGACACCGCCTTCCTCGGGAAGGTCTTCTCGGGAGCCCGGGGCGCCTTCATCCTCATCCCGCCGAAATACGACGCATCCGATATCCGGGAGTACCAGGACCGGATCGGTGCGTCGCTCGTGTCGGCCCTGTCGAAGTCCCGGGTCCCGCGCATCGTTGCCTTGAGCAGCGTGGGGGCGCATCTGGCCGAAGGCACGGGTCCGATCGTCGGCCTGCACGGACTGGAAACCCGGTTGACGGCGCTGAAGGATGCGGGAATCGTGTACCTGCGTCCGGCCTACTTCATGGAAAACCACCTCTGGAGCATCCCCCTGATCCGGACCCGGGGAGTCAACGGGAGCCTGACCCGGCCCGACGTGCCGCTCCCCATGATCGCGACGGAGGATATCGCGGACGCGACGGCCCACCTGTTCCTGGAGGGGAAGTTCCACGGACATGCGGTCCGCTACCTCCTCGGTCCGCGGGACCTGACGATGTCCGAGGCCACCCGCATCCTCGGGGAGGCGATCGGGAAGCCCGGGCTGAGGTACGTCCAGTTTCCCGAGGAAGAGGCGCGCAAGGCGATGGCCGAGGCGGGGATGTCCGGGAGCGTGGCCGAGGCGATGCTGGAGATGCAGCGCGGCTTCAACACCGGGATCGTCCGCCCGACCCGGGAGCGGAGCGAGGAGAGCACGACGCCGACGACGCTGGAGTGGTTTTCGAAATCGGCCTTCGCCCGTGCGTACCGGGCTGCGGCGTGAGTTTCCAGGGAGAACCTATGTGGAAACGGTTGTTGCAAACTTCCGATGACGTGACGGGCCTGATTCTGCGGCTGGCGCTGGCGTTCGCGGTGATGGTGCGCGGCGCAGGCCCGGTCTCCTTCGACCGCGTCTTGTCCGGGAAACGCTGAGTTCCCCCGAAGCGCGTGGGTAGCGCGCCGGTCCTCAAACCGTGACGACGATTTTCCCGTTCTGCCGGTTGGATTCCATGTAGCGGTGGGCCTCGACGATGCTTTCGAGCGGGAAGAAGATCCGGTCGATGACCGGCCAGAGCGCCCCCGACTTGAGCCCGTCGAAGATATATTTCCTTGCCCGCTCCATGCGCTCCGGCACCGACACGATCTCGAACAGGGTGTACCCACGGAGGCTCAAGCCTTTCTGCAACGCCACGGTTAGCGGGAACGGTGTGGGCTGCATGCTAAGCAGGCCGTATACGAAGATCGTGGCCTCCCGCGCGGCGGCGGCGGCCAGGGCCTCCATGGAAGGCCCGGCGACCGCGTCGAAGATCAGGTCGGCCCCGCGCCCTTCCGTGATCTCCATCACCCGCGCCGCGAGGTCCTCCTTTTCGGTGACGATCACGTAATCGGCCCCGCCCTGTCGCAGTGCCTCCGTTTTTTCCGGTTTCCGGGTGGTGGCGATGGAGACGCCCCCGGCGGCACGGACGACCTGTATGGCGGAGTAGCCGACGCTGCTGCTGGCCGCGGTGATCAGCACATGGTGTCCCTTCCGGAGTCCGCCGTGCTCAACGAGGGCGCCGTAGGCGGTCAGGTACGCTACCCAGATGGAGGCCCCTTCCTCGAACGAGAGATTTCCCGGGAACGACGACACGGCATGGGACGGAACGACGACGGAATCTCCGTAGACTCCGTACTTCCCCATGGAAAAGGCGGGAAGCGTGTTGACGCGATCCCCGACCTTGACGCCGGTGACGCCCGCCCCGACGGCCTCGACGGTCCCCGACGCCTCGTACCCGAGTCGGGAGGGGAGGGTGGGGGATTCGAGATACATTCCTTGCCGGTAAAGGGATTCCGCGCGGTTCAGGCCGATCGCCTTGACGGCGATCCGGACCTCGCCTTCCCCGGGCGGCGAAGGCGGCACCTCCTCGATCCGGAGCACCTCGGGCCCGCCGGTCTGGTGAAAACGGACGATTCTCGCCATCGGTCGCTCCTTCATGCGATTCGGTTCATCAACCATTTCGAAGCCCGCCGGCGGGGTAAAGTTTCGGTCAGTGAGTCTTTGTTTCGATCGCCTCGAGTCCTCTCAGTGCCGCCTCCAGGGATTCCCAGTTCCGGTACGCCTCCTCGATCCCGGCCTGCACCGCTTCCAGGCGGGCCCGGCCTTGCGCGACGCGCGCCCCGTCCTGGCGGTAGAACGCCGGGTCCGCCATGGAGCGATGCAGTTCGTCCCGCTCCGCCTCGAGGGCCGCGATCCCGACCTCCGCGTCCCGGATCCGCCCCGGAAGCTCCGAAAGTTCCCTCCGCTCCCTGAAGCTCAACTTTCGCGGCCCTTCGCGCTTCGGGCGCGGAATTTCCCGGAGGGCGGGGGGCGTGCCCGTCTCCGGGGGGACGCTCTCTCCCCGCTGCTTCAGCCAGTCGTCGTACCCACCGACGTATTCCGCCACCGTCCCGTCCGCGCCGATCGCCAGGGTGCTGGTCACCACGTTGTTCAGGAACTCCCGGTCGTGGCTCACGAGCAGGAGGGTGCCCGTGTACTCCAGGAGGAGGCCTTCCAGCAGGTCCAGGGTCTCGATGTCCAGGTCGTTCGTCGGTTCGTCGAGGACGAGGAGGTTGAACGGTTTCGTGAAGAGCTTCGCGAGCTGCAGGCGGTTCCGTTCCCCGCCGGAGAGGACCCGCACGGGGGATCTGGCCCGATCGGGGGAGAAGAGGACGTCCTGGAGATAGCCGATCACGTGCCGCGACCGGCCGTTGACGGTGACCGTGTCGCTCCCGTCCCCGAGGTTCTCCGCCACGGTCTTCTCCTCGTCGAGGCGCTCGCGGAGTTGGTCGGAATACGCCACGGTCAGGCGGGTCCCGAGCCGCACGGTTCCGATCCGGGGCGACAACTCTCCCAGGAGGACGCGCAGCAGGGTCGTCTTCCCCGACCCGTTCGGGCCGATGATCCCCACACGGTCGCCCCGGAGGATCGTGGCCGAGAAGTCCCGGATCACGGGGCGATCGCCGAAGCCGGCCTCGACCCCCCGGGCCTCGACGACGAGCCTGCCGGAGGGAACGGCGCGCTGCGCCTGCATGCGGACCGTCCCCACCTGCTCCCGCCTCGCCCGCCGTTCCTCGCGCATCTTCTCCAGCGCGCGTACCCGCCCCTCGTCCCGGGTGCGCCGCGCCTTCACGCCCCGGCGGATCCACGTCTCCTCCTCCGCGAGCCTCTTGTCGAAACGCGCCCGCTGCGCGCTTTCGGCCGTAAGGTCCGCCTCCCGGCGCTCGAGGTACGTGTCGTAATCGCACGCCCAGTCGCGGAGTCGCCCGCGGTCGAGCTCCACGATCCGCGTCGCCAGTTTCCGGAGGAACATCCGGTCGTGCGTGACGAAGAGAAGCGTCCGCGCCTCCCGGAGCAGAAAGTTCTCGAGCCAGGCGATCGCGTCGATGTCCAGATGGTTGGTGGGCTCGTCGAGAAGGAGGATGTCGGAGTCCCGGGCAAGCGCCCGGGCGATCAGCACCCGGCGCTGCATCCCCCCCGAAAGGGTCCCGAAATCGGCGCCCGGGGAAAGCCCCAGGCGGGAGATCGCCTTCTCCGCCGCCACATGGTAGCCGCCGGAGACGACTTCGTGCACGGTCCCCGAAAGGCCGGGCTGGACCTCCTGGTGGACGAGGGCGACCGTAACCCCCTGTTGCCGGACGATCTCGCCTTCGTCCGGCGCGATCTCACCGTTCACGACTTTCAGCAGGGTGGATTTCCCCGTCCCGTTCCGGCCCAGGAGGCAGATCCGATCCCCCGGCTCGACCTGCAGACTCGCCCCCTCGAGCAACGGCGGCCCGCCGAAGGCGACCCGGATGTTCCGCAAGCTCAATAACGCCATGCCGCGTGCTCCGTTTCATTTGATCGGCTCCATTTTGAGCCTCATTATCGACTCCGGTTCGTCCGGTCGGATCCCGGACCGCGATGGGGCGGCATGGGTTGATAGAATACCCCATCCACGGCCGCCTCGCGATCGTGGCCGCCGTCGGCGCATCAAATCTTCCGGCGCGTATGTCCAGATGGTTGGTGGGCTCGTCGAGAAGGAGGATGTCGGAGTCCCGGGCAAGCGCCCGGGCGATCAGCGCCCGGCGCTGCATCCCCCCCGAAAGGGTCCCGAAATCGGCGCCCGGGGAAAGCCCCAGGCGGGAGATCGCCTTCTCCGCCGCCACATGGTAGCCGCCGGAGACGACTTCGTGCACGGTCCCCGAAA
>JAMDCN010000141.1:4377-5512 GCA_023489025.1 Deltaproteobacteria bacterium
GGCGGCATGGGTTGATAGAATACCCCATCCACGGCCGCCTCGCGATCGTGGCCGCCGTCGGCGCATCAAATCTTCCGGCGCGTTCCAAAACGATACTACGTCGGGCAGTTCGGTGATTTACCGGGATGATGTGATAAGATGTGCTCTTGAAAGCACCTGTTGACAGGTGCTGTGGAGGGTGCCATGGGCGTAAGGTTCTCCGAGGACGTGGTTCCGATCAGCATCCTCAAGATCAACCCCGGGAAAGTGGTCAGGCAGGTATCGGAGAAGCATCGTCCTCTCCTGTTGACCGCCCGTGGACGAGGTGTCGCGGTCGTCCAGTCTCTCGCGGACTTCGAGGGCCGGCAGGAAGAGCAGGCGTTCATGAAGGCCGTTGTCCAGGGGATGATGGACCTTGAGTCCGGCCGGGTGATGTCGCTGGCCGAAGTGCGGAAGCGCCTGGGCCTGTCTTGAAACGCGCCGCCGGGCCGGTGGCGGTTTCTTTCGGAACCTCCGCCGTCGCCGATCTGGAAGAGATAAAGCGTCACTACGGCGAACTTTCCGCTCCCGAGGCTGCGGAGCGCTTCCTGGCCGAGATCCTCAAGAACGTCGAAAAGTTGATGCGCTTCCCAATGGCGGGACGCATTGTCCCCGAGTTCGGCGTCGAGTTCCTGCGGGAAGTTGTCGTGCCTCCTTTCCGTGTTGTCTACCGTGTCGATCCCGGCCGAATCAGGATCGTCCGCGTCCGGCGGAGCGAGCGGTTGCTCGAAACCCCGGAAGGGTAGGGGACAATGCATCCAATGGGCGCGAACAGACGGCGTTCTCTGGTATCATGGCCCCGATGAAAACGCACCTTCCGCACGATTCCGTCGGTTTCGTCGAGACGAAGCGGTTCACCTTCGCCGAGCCGCCCCACGAGATGCCCCTCGACATCGGTGGGAAGCTCGGGCCCATCACGCTCGCCTACGAGACGTACGGGAAGCTCAACCGGGAGAAGAGCAACGCCGTCCTGGTGCAGCACGCCTTCTCCGGGAGCGCCCACGCCGCCGGATTTCTCCCGGGGCAGGACCCGTCGAAGGAGAAGCCGGGGTGGTGGGACTTCCTGATCGGCCCGGGCCGCGCGCTGGACACGGAGAAATATTTCGTCATCTGCTCG
>JAMDCN010000084.1 GCA_023489025.1 Deltaproteobacteria bacterium
GCCAGGTGTTTTCGAAGACACAATCCTTCGTCATGGCCGCCATCACCGCGTCGACATCGTGCCGGTTGAAGGCCTCGTTGAAGCGATGTACCGCCGCAATCGTCGATTTCGTCAGTGCATCCGCCCGCGGGTCGCCTGGCATGGCCCCTTCCCTACTTTTTACAATCGCCGATGCGTTGCGCGACGAGCAGCTCCTTCGTCGCCTGCCCATCGGCCGACCCGTTGATCTCGACCCTGTATGCGCTGTCGCTCTCCACGGTTATAACGGTCGTCGAGCGGCTGCTTGTCACGGCTCCCGAAGGACCCTGGATCGAGCAGTCCGCGGTGAACGTGTAGGTATTGCCGGACTTCTTGGCGGGAGAGAACCGGCACCCGACTTTTTTGAGCATCGCATTTTGCTTCTTCATGTCTTCCGTCGGGCTGGAGCACTTCGTCATCTCGATCGTCTTCGTGCCGACCGTGCGCTGGAATTTCCACATCCCCTGCCGGAACACCGGCATCTCGTCGGCATGGGCGGGGCTGCAGACCGCCATGGACCCGAAAACGGCCAGAAAAATCATGACGACCCTCGTCCCGCGGTTCCGGGGCGAACGGTTGCATGTGCTATTCATCCATTTCATCTGTTTATAATGAATCCTCATCGAACTTGATTCCGCAACGAGGGCAATGGCCAAGTGTTTCCTCGGCAAATACGAATTTAAGCCCCAAGATCGCCTTGCACTTGGGACATTTAATTCCAAAGTACACCAATAAAACGCCAACCACGAATACCGTTATGGCGCCAAGCGATAGTGTCTCGTACAAGGATCGCGGGAAATATTTGTCGAAGAATGCGACGATTGCCATGACGAAAAAGCTTATTCCCACGATCAGCAAGTAAATCTTTTTTCTTCGATTCAGTACCTCTCTCGGTCTCATCGCACGGTGATACGGAAGACGCGGCGCTGTCCGAAGGTGGTGGCCGCCGAGCAGAGCGTCGTCCCGGGGCCGACGCCCTGGAACCCCAACCCGTCCGGCGTGTCGACAGGCACGGCAACCTTCGGATCGTCGCAGATGGGGCTGATCGCCGGACAGACGATCTGCCCGGACTTACAGACCTTGAAGATTTCTCCGGCCGACAGTTCGACCGGATAAGGCTCGTCGCGCAACCGTTCCGCGTCCTGCGCATGGCTCGCGGATACGGTGAGCAAAAGCAACCCGACCACTACGGCAATCGTCGTCCTCATGCAATCACCCCAAAAAGCATGCAAGCCCGTGACAAGTCAGATGCAAGCCGTTGCCAGACCGCTTCCTTATCTCCTCCGAAGATGAAAATTCTCAAGCACTATGCCAAAACCCGTTGTGATGGTCGGTATCATCACATATGTAAGTCCAATATCTGCAGCATAATCCTTCAAATTCATCTTCATCGGACCGTACGAAAAGAACGGTAGGTCAATTAAAATACTCATGGCAAACCAAAGTAAACCAATGAAAATGCCCTCTTTTAAGTAATTATCTTCAATATGTTTGAAATATATTGAAGCACTTATAACAACAATTACCGACAATACAAGTGCCATAATTGACTCAAATAATGCTCGCCATAATTCTCGAACCGGATAGGAAATTAACCCAATGACAAATGGTACAATCCACACTAAAAACCCCAATAATAAAGCTCTTCTCCTGGATGTCATCCTATCCTCTATGCCATGTTCGGCTAACGCTCCGTTTAAGCTGCGGGTGCCGAGGATTTAACCCAGGCGAGCCGTCAGCTTCAACCTGTGGTTAGCCACTGCTGGAAAATGGTTCTCCCTTAATTCTTGGAACAACTTGAACCCTCAGCATGACTTCTCCATAACCGTAACACTCGACACCAGCATCCAGGCATCTCACGTACCGCATGAAATGAAAATCGTTCGGCTCTAGTCCTTCACTAAGCCGTTCGTTGATCAGCGCCACGGGGACTGCCAACTGAGAAATCAAATAGACGCACATCTTCTTCGGGCAGAATTTCGAGATGAAGTTGCCATCCACATCGAGAACAAATTTTTCCCCGACCGCATGGCCCGAATTGCAGTGCTTAACCTGGACGACCTCCGCCTGTATGGAATAGCGTGATGCCGCCCGGGAAAGCCGATTGACCTGCCTGACTCTGTGGCCCCCCTCATGAAACTTCTCAATCTCAGACTCCGTGTACCCAACTCTTTCTCCGTATTTTTTTATTATTTTTTCATCTGCCATCTGCACCCCCTTGAAACATGTGGATATCGTTGCGTCTCCGAGGCACCGCCCTAACGGGGCGTCATTTGGGAGCGCCTATTGGACGGATAGATCATCCTCATCATGTCTCAACCTTTGAGTACGTGAGGACGTGGTGGGCCACCAAACCGGAGGCGGCGCCATGACATTCGGCGGTACCGTACATACTGCGTTTCCCGGGCTTCAGGACACGAGCCGTGCACAAGATATCTTCCTCTCGCGCGCCGCGCAGAAATGCCGTCTTCATGTCCGACGTCACCCAACGCTCAGCGGTCCCCCGCAGCGTCATGATCGCCAGCCACATTGCCACGTCTGCGGCCCCCATAAGCATCATGCCGCTGACGAGGCCCCCCGGGCGCTCGAGAGAATGCATGAACGGAACAAGCACCGTGCATTCGCCTGGAGCACATGCTTTCACGGTGAATCCATATGGCTTGAGAAATGGTGTGGCCGCCAAGATGCCATTCAACTCTTCAATAGATGCGGCTGGAGTTTTCATAGACCGTCCGGCTCGCCTCCCTTCCCGGGTTGCACCTTTTCAGCCCCCACCCAAATGTGTTCTTTAAGACGGCGGTTTTCCCGATTCGACGCAATACATAATATCGCGTTTATCGGGGAAGTCTCCACGTCTGCATAGCTGAATAATTGCCTGTTAAGTTCGATTCTTCATCCATAAGCCCTACATGTGGCTAACGCTCCGGCTAAGCTGCGGGCGCTCACGTATTACGGCAGGCGAGCCGTCAGCTTCAAACGGTTGTTGGGCGGCTTACATCGGATTCGGTGAAAAATGATCCGCAACAGCCCACCAACGGTTGCTTTCCATAACAAACACATACATATCGCGCCCGCCAAAGTCTATTTTTTGCCCGCCTCTTTCAAATGAGATTTCAAAATAATATGTCACGACGGCTGTATTTCCATAAATTTGAATCTTGGGGTCTATTTCCTCCCAATTATGAATCTTTGCCGTCTTCGAAAATTCAGTCCAGTCCGCCACGCATGCCTCACGACCTTCCCGTCGTTTTTTATCGGTTGGCGTTATGGCAACCATATCCGCATGAAAATAATTCTTCAAATCATCCGGATTTCCTTTTATCCACGTATTATTCAAATCTTTTAATGTCTTCCAAACCTCATTCTTGGCCTTATCCTGAAAGTCAACCATCGTGATCCGCTCCTTTCTCAAATGGCCAATTGAATTCGTTGATGTCTGCCCAACTAAAATTAGGCGGCAAGGCGGTCACCCGCGCAGGATTGCCTCGTAACGCTTGCGGAGGACGGCTCTCGGAAGCCCGCCTTCGATGACGTCCCAGGGGAAATATTCGTCCCCCCTTTTTTCTCGGTAGACGATCTCGGAGAGGGGAACGGCGAGGTTTTCTGGAGAGAGTTTGAGCCTCCCCTTGCGGGCGTGACGCAACGCTTGCTCCACACGTCGGTCCGACAAACCGAGGAATCCTTGTAATATGGCTGTCTGCGGGGCTTCGGGGTCGATGCGCAGATTGGGAATCGACCGCACGACGGCGGCGATCTTCTCCTGGCGCAGCTTGAGTTCGGCCTCGGATGTCATCGGCGCCCACTGCAGCGGAGTAAAGGGTTTCGGAACGAAGGGAGAGAGCACCACGGTCACAGTTCCCATTCGTCCAATCGCCTTGCATTCCTCGAGCATCGCCACCCGAAACTTTCTCAGGAAACCGACGGCACCCTCGACCTCCTCGTCGCGCTCCGCGCCTGGGACCCCCACCAGGAAGTAGAGCTTGAACGAGACGATCCCCGCGCGGGCCAAGGTTGTTCCCGCGGAGAAAAAGACCCGGTCCGGCACCCGCTTGCCGATCCGCGCGCGCAGCCGCTGGCTCCCGCACTCGGGAGCCAGCGACACCGTGCGGTGCCCGCTGTGCCTCAGGATGTCCGCGATCTCCTCGTCCACCAGGTCCGCCCGGACCGAGGCGGGGGAAACCGCCCCCCCGCGGGCGAGAACTTCCTTTGAAAACACCCGGAAATGGCTCCAGTCGAGCACCGCGGCGCCGATCAGCCCGATCCTGCGGCGATGGGGCCAGGCGGCGTCGACGACCGCGCGCACGAAAGGAAGGGGCATTTCGCGGAACTCCGGGCAGGCGTGCGCCGCGGCGCAGAACCCGCACATCTTGGGGCAGCCCCGGGAAGTCTCTACCAGGGCCATCCTCCCCAGTTCTGCGTCTTCGGCCAGGACGGTGGGGAGCGGAGGATAATCGGAGAGAGATACTGTCTCCCGCGCGACGCACCCGGGGAAGCCGGGAAGGTGGATCAAGGCTCGCAGCCTTCCTTCCTTCCCGGGATCCCCGCCGACGGGTTCGATGGTTTCGGGAACATAACCGGCCGGAACGTACACTCCGGGAATGGCGGCAAGGCTTTTCAGGTATCCCTTGTCCGCGGGATGAGGATCTCCCAGGTCGAGAACCGCCTCTACCGCTCTTTCCCCGTCGCCCACCACGACGGCATCGGCGAAAACCCCGGCGGGCTCGGGGTTGAGGGATGCGGCGAACCCTCCTGCGAGGACCATCGGCCGGGGGCCGCCGGCTTCCTCCCGGTCCTTGCGAAACGGCAGGACACCCCCTGCTGCAAGGATCGATGGGATATTCAGCAGGTCGTTCTCATACGACAGGGAAAAGGCGACGATGTCGAAATCCTTGAGGGGGCCGCCGCTCTCCAGCGTCGATAGGGGAAGCGGCCGGCGGGCTGAGATCCGCTCCTCCGCCGCAGACGGCAAAAAGGCCCGCTCGCACAGGGCGTCGGGCCTTTCGTTGATGCGCGCGTGGATGGAGAGGAAGCCCAAGTTCGACATCCCCGCCGCGTACCGGTTCGGGTAGACCAGCGCGATCCGGAGCCGGCCGCCCCACTCCTTCCTCTTGGCGCCGACCTCCCGGGACAGTATGGCGTCGTGGAGTTTTCGGATCTCCCACGCCATGCCTAGCCCCGGGGGTCGTACAGCGGATTACTCTCCGCGCCTGCGCAGGAACGTCGGGATCTCGAATTCCTCGAGGGCCTCCGCTTCGCTCTCCTTGTCGATGACGGGAAGGTCCTCGATCCGCTCCGGCGGTTTCTGCGGCCCGGCCCGGAGGAACGTCGGCTTTTCCAGGTCCTCCTTCCCCACCAGCTTGATCGGGCGGCGCGGGCCCTTCCACAAGTTCTCCGCCACCCCCGCTTCGAACCCGGTCGCGATGACCGTCACCTTCAGCTCCTCGCCCACGCTTTCGTCGATCACGGTCCCGAAGATGATGTTCGCCTCGTC
>JAMDCN010000130.1:0-2403 GCA_023489025.1 Deltaproteobacteria bacterium
GAAATGCCCAATCACAAAACAATGATCGGCATCCTTATTCCCACGAGAAACCGCGTAGAATTTATGAAAGAAGCTCTTACCATCGCTCTCGGCCAAGCTCAAGATGCCCTTATCGTGGTCATTGACAACGCCTCCACGGACGGAACCCGCGAGTACATGTCTTCGGTCGAAGACCCAAGGGTTACCTACGCCGCCGACAATACGGGCAGACTCTCCAGGAAGGTCAGTTGCGCGAAGGCCATGCAGAGAAATTGATCGAGACAGGAGAACTTCTGGACCTTGTACTCTCCCCGGTACTTGCGGACAGCCTTTCGGAAGTCGTTCATGGGGATATGCTCGAACAGTTGCGCGAAGACGGTTTTGCCGTTGTTTATGGGCCATTCCTTCCTGATCGGAATGGCCACAGAATACTCGGAAGTTTAAATCGGTTACGGCGAATATGCAGGTTATCATCATGACTCTAAAATGTTATTCGGCTCGTCAAGCTCAAACACCGGGACAGCCGTGGGTGAATATAGAAAGAATAGAAAAAAAACCTGCCCCTTCGCGAAGAAGCAAAGAAATATTTCCGCATCCTCCGGGAGAGTATGAGACTTTGGGAAAAGTTGGTCTACGGATTCCCCCTCAGCATCGCCCATGCAGCCCTTGGAATTATGCCGTCCACGGCGACGATCGGGATCCGCAGGTCTCTCCTCGGTTTGTTCGGCCAGTATCCCGAGTTCGAATCAAGAAAAACCCAGCGGACCTACGCAAATATCCTCGAGGTCTTTGAAAACGTTGACCCCTTTGCACCCCCAACAACAATATATTTCCGACCGCATGAGACGTAACTCCGGGGTCGGCATCCTCATCCCGACGTGCGGACGCCCCGCTCTCCTGCGTCTCGCCCTCGACTCCGCGCTACGACAGGAGGGCCCCGAGGTTCGTATCATCGTCATCGACAACGCACCGACCGGCGAGGCCGAAAGCCTCGTAGAAAGTCTTCGCGATCCCCGTATTTCCTACGTCGCCAACCAGGAGAATATCGGCCTTCCCGGAAGCGTCAACAAGGGGGTCGCCCTCTTTCCGCCCGCGGTGGGATGGGTCACCGTCCTGGCGGACGACGACCTGCTGGATCCCGGTTTCGTTCGGGCAGCGATGGGATGCGCGGAGCGGACCGGCGCGCGGTCCGTCGTGGACGGGCACCGGATTTTCATCGACACGGAAGGGGCGAAGATCCGCGACGCACACCGTCCGGCACCCGCCGCATCCGCCTTCGGGTACATCAAGGCACGCGCCCGCTTCTGGCGGGAAAGTTACCTTACTGGAGTCCTCTTCCATCGGGAGGCCTTCGTGAAGTCGGGAGGTTACCCCGTCTTTTCCACAGGGGCAGGGACCGACGACGCCTTTATCTTCTCCCTCGCGCTCCAGGACAGGCTCTATCACACCGATGAGGCCGTCGCCCGGATCCGTGTCCACCCGGAAGCGGAGAGCCGGAACGCCGCCAAGGCGCTGGAACACCTGAAGAGCATCTCCGAGCTCGAAGCGTACGTCCTCTCCAAAGCGGAAGCGAGCGGGCTATTCGACCGCCGGCAGTTCGCCAACATCCGAAACGTGATGAGATCGTACATCGCCATGACCAACGACCTGTTGTGGAACACCCGGGCCGGCTCGGCGGTCGTCGAAGAAGGCCCCCCGAAGACGGAAGGAATCCGCCAACTCTGCGAGGTCGCGAAGCAAGGGACGTTCCAATTTACAGCCCGAACCCACGCGAATGCATTCCTCCTCGGGAACACAGGACTCTTTCTCGAGTCGTATTCCGCTTACCGAACGTTCTGGCGTGTCGTGAAACTCCTGAACGTCCTACGTATGGAACTCGAGTAGCATGACAAGTACAAACCCACACGTCACGATCATTATTCCGACCTATAATTACGCCCGATTTCTTCCTGACTCGATCGGCTCGGCCGTCGCGCAGACATTCCAGGAAACGGAAATATTGATCATGGACAACGCTTCGACGGATGAGACTCGGGAAGTGGTCCGGGGCTTCATGGCGAAAGACCGCCGTATCCGGTATGTTCGTAACGACACGAACATCGGCGCCATCCAGAACTTCAACAAGGGGATCGCGCTCGCGGCCGGCGAGTACGTGAAAGTGCTGTGCGCCGACGATCGCCTCGAACCCGCCTGCCTTGGGAAGACCCTGCCGCCTTTGGAGAAGAACCCCTCGGTGGCCCTCTCCGGGTGCGCGCGCCGTTACATCGATTCGGATGGGCGTCCTTTCGGATCGATCCTTTCCTTCGCGATGGAACCGACGATCCTCCCGGGTCCGGACGCCATCGTCCGTTGTCTGTTCCACGGGAATCTCATCGGTGAGCCGTCGGCCGTCCTTTTCAGGAAGCGGGACGCCGACTCTGGATT
>JAMDCN010000130.1:2413-3919 GCA_023489025.1 Deltaproteobacteria bacterium
TCTCCATCGACTACCGCCAGCTCGTTGATCTCGAATTCTGGTTCAAGCTTCTCGAGCGGGGCTCGTTCGCCTTTACCGCCGAGCCGCTCTGCTATGTTCGGGAGCACGCGGGCCAGACCACGATGCGGAACCTGTGGACCTTCTCGGCCGCGCGGGACGAATGGAAAATATATCGGGATTACGGGAGGAAGGGGTACGTCGACCTGTCGCGGACGAAACGGGCGGAGCTTGTCGCGCGGAGGCTCTCCTTCTGTGTCCTTCCGCCCGGGATGGGGGCGCTCGCGAAGGTGCTGCCGATCCGCCGGTAACCCTTCAGGTGCCCGCCACCGCCGCGTTCTGCGGCCGCAGCCTCAAGTCCGCCGGAAGTGTCTACCGGAATCGAGCACCCCGCGGGCGATCGCACGGATCTTCTCCCCTCTCCCCTCCTCCAGAAGGAAGATCCCGAGAATGTCGCGCAGGAAGCTTTTCACGATGTCGAGGGCATACCCCGGGCGCCGCCTACCGTATCGGCGGACCATCTCGACCAGGTTGCGGGCCTGGTAGTAGCGACGCCCGGCAGGGTGGTTCGTGCAGGAGATTCTCCTCCCGAGGAGATTCCTCGAGATCCTGTTTCCGACACGGTGCCTGAGGACAGCCCGAGGGACGCAAACGATCGACAGCCCCCGGTCCTTCCCCTTCAGGCAGAAATCGTGGTCCACGTAGTCGATGAAGAGGGTCTCGTCGAAAGGGGCCTCGCCGCAAAGGCGAAGGTCGACGAGATTCCCGGAGGCGATCACCACATCGGGGTAAAGGAGTTCCGCCGATCCGGCCCTCGACGAAAGCACCCTCTTCCTCCATCCACCGACATTATCCGTCTCCATCCACTGTACGCAGGGAGCACACCCGGCTCCCCCGTCTCCTGGTCGATAGAGACAGGGGCGGAAACGAGGACTTTCCCCGGGTCGGGACAATGGGAGATTGCCTCGATGAGGCGCGCGACGAGATCGGGCGCCGCCTCGCTGTCGTGGTCCATTGTCAGGACCCATCCGAATCCCATGGCCATCGCCTTGCGCATCCCCAGGTTGAGGGCTCCAGCGATACCGATGTTCTCGGGGAGGGAATGAATCACGAAATGATCCGGCCACCGGAGGCGAACCCCTTCCAGGAACGCCAAGGTCTCCTCGCCGGAGCCGTTGTCGATCACGAGGATTTTCCCTACTTGGGGGAGAAGCGAAGAGAGGGAGGGACCCACGCCGGCGCCGCACCTGTATGTCACGACCAAGGCGCAGACGGCTTCGGGCACCGGATGCGCAGCGTTCAAAGGGGAACCGGACATCGATTCATCTTAGCAGGATAGACGGATAATGTCGGTGGTCTGCCTCGGGAAGGGATTATCATCACCGCTCATCGTCGGACAGATGCTGAATCATGTCTCCTTTCCCGGGATCTCGTCGTCCCTTGGTGAGGCGGACGATGGGCCATCCACTCCCCCCGCAAGTTCCCGCAAGGTGGACCTGACGCCCGACG
>JAMDCN010000130.1:3929-5501 GCA_023489025.1 Deltaproteobacteria bacterium
AAGGCTTCCGGTGAAAAAAACCTCCCCACGAACCGTCGGCCGGCTTCACCGATTCTGACGTTTTCCGCTCCGTTGACCAGGAACAGGGCCACCGCCTCGGCGAACCTTTCCGGGTGGTCGGCCACGAGGATTTCCTCCCCCGATGCGGCGCCGATACCCTCATTCCCGAAGGGCGTGGTGACTACCGGCACCCCGGCGGCCATCGCATCGAGGATCTTCACGATGATCCCGCCCCCTTCCAGGATCGGGGCCACGAAGACTCGAGCGGACATGTACTCATCCTCGACCCTGTCCACCCAACCGATCGCGCGGACTCCGGGGACCCTCTCCAGTTCTTCCCGGAATGCATCCGCCATGCCCGCTCCGACGACCCGGAATTCCGCATCGGGGCACTTCTTCCGGACCGACGGCCAGGCATGCCGAACGATGTACCGCACAGCCTCCATGTTCTGGGTGCGGTTCAAAGCCCCCACGAAAAGCACACGCCCGAGGATCTCGCGCCGTTGAAGACCAAGGAACTCCAACCCCGCCGGGTACCGGAGGACCCGGAACCGCCCAACGGGGTAGAGCCTCTCCGCCCACTCCCTGTCGACATCGGACAGGGTAAAGACAAGGCGGAACCTCGATATCGCCCTTCCCTCCAGAGACCGCCTAATCCTCCATCCGATCCAGGCGAACACCCTATCCGCACCCCGAGAGATTTCGTACCGCCTGCGCGCCGGCTTTGCGATCACATCGTGGAGCGAGAGGGCGGACGGGAGGTTCGTGGGCGGGGAAAAGAAGACGGCGGTCTCCGTGTATTCCACCTGGCAGAAGTCGAACCGCCCTCTGCGCAACGCTTCGTGTGCCTTCCTTGCAAGGTGCCGATAGGATGCGACGGTCCGGGCAAGCGACAGAAAGCTCCCCGGGACAAGAGGGCCTTTGGCAGCCACAATGTCCAGACCCCCGACGATCTTTCCAAGGATAGGAAGGTGCGCTTCTTCCCCGGGAAAAATTCGCGACACCAAGTGAACGGAATGCTCCCGGGCGAGGAAGGAGAGGAGGTGGAAGGCGAGCTTTCCACCTGCATGCGGAACCCCGGGATAGGGAAGAAAGGGGGTGACAAGCAGAATTTTCATCGGCGAACCCTTCAACTCTTGAAGGCGGTCTCGCGAGCGTCCATCGCAAACCGTTTAAAGAGGATTCGGAATTCCCCGGGAGATACTTTTCTCGTCCGTCGGATCTTCCTCCGTTCCCGGAGTATCCGGAAGAGTCCCTCCGCGGCAGATACCTCGGCCTTCAAAACCGTAAGGAAGAGCCGCACCACGACGAACCGGCCGGAAACTTCTCCGGACGCGCCCCTGCCGGAGAGTGCCGCCACAAGATGCATCACGTATCTCCATACAGTAAAAAACGGAGAAAGGCATATATCCCGGGGAGGAAAATTTTTCATGAGAATCCAGATCCGGTTCCTTTCCACCAGGAACGCCTTCCGAAAGGAATACCCGCCCGTAGTCGCCGAATACTTATGGTAAACGACGGCACTCGGCACGTAGAAACATCCCCACCCGGCCCAACGTCCCCGCAGGCCCA
>JAMDCN010000167.1:0-2230 GCA_023489025.1 Deltaproteobacteria bacterium
CTCCTCCGGGGTGTTGTAGAAGTGCGGCGGCCCGCGTCAGGCATGCGCACGACGCAGGGGGCGTCTGAACGTAAAGGGGGGCATTTTGCCGATCGATGTGGGGCCGATCCGGGCCGCGGATTTTCCGGTCACGGAGAATTTCCTGTACCTCAACCACGCGGGCGTGTCGCCCATCCCGGCCCGGTCTGCCGAGGCCGGGATCGCCATGTTGCAGCTCGCCCGCGACGAGGGGGCGTACCGCCTGCGGAAATGGGAGGAGCTGGCCAACGAGACCCGGGGACGGTTCGCGCGGATCGTCGGCGCCTCCCCGGACGAGGTCGCCTTCGTGAAGAACACCTCCGAGGGGCTCTCCTTCGTCGCGGCCGGTTTCCCGTGGAAGACGCGCAACGTCGAGGTTCGGATGGTCCCCGCGCGGGAGGGGAAGGTGCGCAAGGAGGACCTGTTCGCCGCCTGCGACGGGAAAACCCGCCTGATCACCCTCTCGTCCGTGGAGTTCTCGAACGGCTACCGGAACGATCTGCCGGGGATCGGGGAGTATTGCCAGAAGCACGGGATTTTCTTTTGCGTCGACGGAATCCAGTCCATCGGCGTCCTCCCGATGGATGTGAAGTCCTTCGGCATCGACGCCCTCTCCGCGGACGGCCACAAGTGGCTCCTGTCGCCGGAGGGGATCGGCGCCTTCTACATCTCCCGGGACGTCATGGAGATGGTCGAGCCGGTGATCCTCGGGTGGCACTCCGTGAAGAACAGGTTCGACTTCGAGAATTACGACTTTCGTCTTTCCCCCGACGCCCGGCGATACGAACCCGGGAGCATGAACACGGTCGGAATATCGTCGTTCAACGCCTCGCTCGAGCTCCTGCTGTCGCTCGGGGTGGACCGGATCTGGGAGCGCGTGCGCCGGCTCACGGAGCGGGTCCGCGAACGGGCGGTGGAGGAGGGATGCAAGCTGGTTTCGCCGGACCACCCCGAGGAGCGGTCGGGGATCGTAACGTTCCGCGTTCCGGAGGCGGACAACGCCGCCCTCTGGAGGGCTCTCCTGAACCGGAAGGCGGTCTGCTCCCACCGCGGGGGCGGGATCCGCGTCTCGCCGCACTTCTACAACACCCCGGAGGAGATCGACCGCTTCTTCGCGATCCTGCGCGAGGAACGTACCCGCGTATCCTGATAGCGTGGTTTGTGGATCGATCGTCAGGAGGGGATGGGCATGAGGTTCGTCGAACCGGGCGATCCGATCACGCTGGCTGAAATCAAGGAGATGGCGGTCGCCATGTTCGGAGATATGGTGAAGGCGGTGGTGGACGTGGAACGGCGCATCATGGCCGTGAATGCCGAACTCCACGCCGACGAGGAGGCCGCTCTCCTGGAGCGCGGTTCGCGACAGGCCGATCTCTGGGGCATCAACCTGTACCCCGACATGCCGGGTGACGATTTCGTCGAATTCGATTCCATGATCAACCTTCGGCCCGCCCGGGGAAACCGGTCGCGCGGCGTCGAGGACCCGGCCTTGCGGGAACGGATCATCGCCGTCGTCGACGCACTGGTGAGACGATGAGTCCCGTACATCGTGAATTGGCGGCCGGCCGCTGGCGGGAGCTCACGTTCATGGAGCAGATGGCCAACATCGGGAGCGAGGTGGAGCGCGCGATCCGCTGGAAGGAGAAGGGCCGGACCGAGGTCTGCATGCGCGCCTTGGAGCGGGCGCTGGAGTTGTTGGACATGACCGTGGACGATCGGAAGAACCGGAGCCGGCTCAAGGAAGTGATGCGGGTCCGGGAGGCCCTGGCCGATCACTTTTTCTTCGACAATGAATACGCTTCGACGGACCTTTCGTGGCAGCGGTACTTCCACCCGTTCGCCTGGGGCGCCCGGGCGGCGGCCGGGCGCTGAACGGAGAGGAAGCCGGCGGGATTTCAGGGTTTCGGGAGGATGCGGGCTTTCTGAACGAGCCGTTCCCGCTTCAGGATCTCGATCGTCCCGCCGCTGATACGGACGAGGCCCTGGTCGCGCAAGGCTTTTAGCTGCTTGTTGATGCTTTCCCGCGTCGCACCGATCATGGACGCCAGATCCTTCTGTGTGATCTTCACTCCGATCCGTACCTGCCCCCCCTCCTGGACGCCGAAGGTGTCTCCGAGGTCGAGGATCTTCTTCGCCAGGCGGGCGGTGATGTCGAGGAAGTGCTTGTCCGCGAGGAGCGTGTCCGTGTCGCGGATTCTTCCCGCAAGGACAA
>JAMDCN010000167.1:2240-5455 GCA_023489025.1 Deltaproteobacteria bacterium
GATCGTCACTTTCACCCGGCCGCGTTCGATGAAGTGGAGGGAGCCGCCCTCGTCGCCCATGTGGAAGAGTGTCTGGCCGGCGGGATACCGCCGACGGACGAGGCATTTTTCGAGGGATTCGAAATCGGAAGGCCCGAAGCCGGCGAACAGTGGGACCACGCGCCGCAATTTCGCCAGAGACATGGCCCCCGGGTCCCGGAACGGAAGAATGGGCATGGTGTAAGAAGCGTACCATCGCCCTCCGGGCCGGTCAATTTCGCCGGAGGATATTTCACACTCCCGCTGTGAAGCACTTCATACCGGGTTCCCTGGCGAACGTCGTAACATTGACCAGGAAGAAAACCCGAGGCGGAAAGGGGGGGGCGATATCGTTACGTGAGATCCAGTGCGGCGGATCGTCAAAGCGGGGACCAACCACGCTCAACCCAACCTTTGAAGCGACCCGCGATAAGAAGGCGGGTCAAGGAGGCGGAAATGAAACGGTGGGGACTGTTCCTGGCGATGCTGCTCTCGGTTTCGTTGGTTCTTCTTCCCGGAGTCTCGGCGGCAGAGGAGGTTGCTGGCCGGAATGTCGGGCATACGCAAAAGGCCGAAATGATGGAAGTGGGTGACGTCCCGGGCCATTTCATGGGAGTCAGCCAGTCTTACGGGTTGGCTTTTTACATAAAAGGATCTGAAAAAGGGGAAATCATTCCCAGGAGTTGGATCGCTATATTTGATGTCGTGAAAGGGAAGGGGACCTTTACCGGGTATGAGGTGAAAACCTTTAACGACGGATCGATGGTGTTTATCAAGGGTAGTGGCACTCAGACACCGATGGACGGAGGGAAAAAGACGGCAATCGAAGGTACATGGGAAGTTACCGGCGGAACGGGAAGGTATCTGGGAGCGAAGGGGACAGGCACTTTCAAGGGAGAGCGTGTTGGAGATTTAAAAACCGGTGGCGATAACTACATCGACTGGACCGGTACTATCACGAAGAAGTAACTCCGAGGTAACCATCAGTCGAAAGGACGGAACCGGAGGGTTCCGTCCTCTTGCTCGAACAAGAAAAAGAATCAGGATACGGAGAAAGTTTCCTTTCAGCAGTGCCCGGTTTCGTCCATGCCCGGTTTCGTCCGGTATGGCGCACCATCGCAATAACGAAAGGGAGTCCGGACTCCCCCTGGGCTCCTGTTTTTTTGTAGTATTGGTCCGGCCGGCGATTTGTTCGCCCACGGCGAGGCATCCCGCATTTGACACTCTCTCGTTGAACCTGTAAATTCATCCTATAACCTGGTTTTATTGCCACATGAGGCAGTCGCTTCTCCCCCCTGTAGTGGGAGGCGCAATGCGGGTTCTCTCCTTTCTCTCCGGCAACGGAATTCCTTCCCCGGCATTGAAAATGAACACTCGAAGGTGAATCTCCCTGTCCGCTGAAGAACGAAATCGGAAGCTTGCCGTTGTCTTCTGCGCCGACGCCGCGGGGTACAGCCGCCTCATGGGAATGGATGAGGGTAGGACCCTGACCACCCTGACGGCCCATTTCCAGGTCATGCGCTCCTTCATCGGAAGGTCCAGGGGCCGCGTCGTGGCGGTTCACGGCGATAACCTTCTCGCCGAGTTCGAAAGCGTGGTGGACGCCGTGCAGTGCGCCGTGGAGATCCAGAACGAGCTGAAGGTGAGGAACGGGGAGCTTCCGGAAGCCTCCAGGATGCTCTTCCGGATCGGGATCAATCTCGGTGACGTGATCGAGGAGAAGGGGAGTATCTATGGCGACGGCGTCAACGTCGCGGCCCGCCTGGAACGTCTGGCGGATGCGGGAGGGGTCTGCATCTCCGGGAGCGTCCACGACCACGTGAAGAACAAGCTGAGCGTCGGGTACCGGTCCCTCGGGGCGCACAGCTTCAAGAACATCGCGGAACCCGTACGGGCCTATGGCGTCCTGCCCGGGCCGGACACATCCGGGAGAACGGTCGGCGAAGTCTGGCGTCGGCTCAGTCGGTGGCGGAAGGTGGCGGTGGCTCTCGCTGTTGCGCTTCTGACGGTTGCCGGTGGCCTGGCGGTCAATAAATACGTGTACCAGTCCGGCTCCTCTCCCGGGATGCTCTCCTTTCTTGCGGGAAAGACGGCGTTGCCGCTGCCGGACAAACCTTCCATCGCCGTACTTCCGTTCGCGAACATGACCGGCGATCCGAAGCAGGAGTATTTCGCGGACGGATTCACGGAACAGCTCATCACGTCCCTGTCGAAAATCTCCACCCTGTTCGTCATCGCCCGGAACTCCTCGTTCACCTACAAGGGGAAGCCGGTGAAGGTCCAGCAGGTGAGCGAGGAGCTCGGGGTCCGGTACGTGCTGGAGGGGAGCGTACAGAAATTCGGCGACCGGGTGCGGATCAACGCCCAACTGATCGATGCGGTCTCCGGGGAGCACCTGTGGGCGGAGCATTTTGACCGGGACCTGAAGGAGATCTTCGGCCTTCAGGACGAGGTAATCCTTAAGATCGCGTCGGCGCTGTCCGTGAATCTGACCGCCGGCGAGCAGGCCCGCATGTGGGCGGAAGGCACGAGGAATCTCGACGCCTACCTGAAAATCATGGAGGGTCACGAATATCTGCTCCAGGGGAATCGGGAGAGCGGCGCCATGGCCAGGCGCATGGCGGAGGAAGCGATTGCCCTGGACCCCAAGTACGCGGACGCCTACGCGTTGCTGGGTTCGACCCACATGAACGATGTGTGGCTCGGGGCGAGCCGCCCCGGTGAGTCGATCGCGAAGGCCATCGAATTGACGCGGAAGGCCCTGGCCATGAACGGCTCGCTGGCCGACGCGCACGGCAGATTGGGAATGCTTTACTCATGGAGCGGGCGCTATGACGAAGGGATCGCCGAGGCGGAGCGGGGCGTGGAGCTCAATCCCAATTCGGGCCTGACGAATTATTTCCTGGCGCAGGTTCTCCGGTACGCCGGAAGATCGAAGGAAGCCATCCCGGTGATGCGGAAGGCACTGCGCCTGGAACCGATCCCCCCCGACATCTACGTTCAGAGCCTGGCATTGATCTATTTTCAGGCGGGGGATTGCGAGGAGGCTGTCGCGACGTGCGAGAAAAGACTGAAGCGGGAGTCGGATAATCTGAATTCACGCGCCATCCGGGCCGCCGTCTTCGGTTTCTGCGGCAGGGAAGAGAAGGCGCGGAGGGAGGCGGCCGAAGTCCTCAGGATCAACCCCAAATTCACCG
>JAMDCN010000144.1 GCA_023489025.1 Deltaproteobacteria bacterium
CGTGCGGTCGCATCGGGGACCATGCAGCATCGGGGAGCAGCGGGGGCGACGCCATGTGGCAAACGGATGCGGTCCGGGCGGGGGGCGCGGCGGAGCCGGTCTTCCGGGCGCGCGGCGTTACGAAAGGGAAACGCGTGGCCGTTCTCGTGGAAAATCTCTATGAAGACATGGAACTGTGGTACCCGGTGTACCGGTTCCGGGAAGCCGGCGCCGAGGTGACGATCGTGGGGCCCGCCGCCACCACCTATTCCTCGAAGCACGGCTACGAGGCGCGGGCGGACAGGGGCGCCGACCAGGTCCAGGCGTCGCATTTCGACGCGGTGATCATCCCGGGCGGTTACGCCCCGGACCGGATGCGTCTCCATAAATCGATGGTCGACCTGGTTCGCGAAGCGTATCGGCAGGGGAAAGTGGTCGCGGCGATCTGCCACGGGGGATGGATGCTCGTCTCGGCGAACATCCTCAAGGGGAAGAAGGTCACCGGCTACGCCGCCATCCGGGACGACCTGGTGAACGCAGGCGCCGCCTACGAAGACATCGAAGTCGTCCGGGACGGAAACCTGGTCACCTCACGGAAGCCCGCCGACCTGCCGGCCTTCTGCCGCGCCATCTTCCAGGCGCTTTCCGAGGCCAAGGCGAAGGCATGAAAGGACTGACATAAACCTATAATAGAACAGAATAATTGCTATTATAAAAAGCATGTCCTACCGGTTATCGGATGCCCTTACCCGCTGAAATGCCAATTCTGATCCTTGGATAGAAGGAGACATCAACGTTGAAGGCGAGCGTCAAGTCCGTCACCGCGAACTTGCGCGATATGGGGGCGAGCCTCCTCGGGAGCGGATCGGCGAAAATGTACGCCCGCGACGAGCCGCCGCTGCGGTCGGAACTGTTCAGCAGCGAACAGATGAAGCAGCATGGCAAGACCCTTGCGGGCTCGCACAAACTGGGTCCGGGAGGAATCCGGGACCGGCTTCTGACACGGCTGGCGGAAAATGAAAGGATCCTGACGGGAGCCTGCAAGCTATTAACGTCGGCGGTCGATGCGAACCGCCGGATCGCGCCGGCGGGGGAATGGCTCCTCGACAACTTCTACCTGATCGAAGAACAGATCCGCACGGCCAAGAGGCACTTGCCGAAGGGTTACAGCAGGGAACTGCCTCGCCTGCTGGACGGACCGTCGGCCGGACTTCCGCGCGTGTACGACATCGCGCATGAAGCGATCTCGCACGGCGATGGACGGGTGGACCCGGAAAGTCTCAGCAGTTTCGTGTCGTCTTACCAGAAGGTGACCGTCCTTACGCTGGGAGAATTGTGGGCCATCCCCATCATGCTGCGCCTGGCGCTGATCGAGAATCTCCGGCGCGTCGGGGCACGGATTGTCGTCGGAAGCATCGACCGGGACCTCGCCGCCCGCTGGGCGGAACAGATGATGGAGATCGCCGAAAAGGACCCGAAGAGCCTGATATTGCTGACGGCGGACATGGCGCGGTCAAACCCCCCGATGGTGAGCTCGTTCGTCGCTGAATTCGCCCGCCGATTGCAGGGACAGAGCACCGCCCTGGCATTGCCGCTCACATGGATCGAACAACGGCTTTCCGAGTCCGGCCTGACGATCGAGCAGCTGGTGCGGTCGGAGAACCAGCAGATGGCCGCCGACCAGGTTTCCATCAGCAACAGCATCGGCAGCCTTCGGTTCCTGGGAGCGATGGATTGGCGCACGTTCGTGGAGACGATGAGCGCCGTTGAACAGGTACTGCGCGAGGACCCGGGGGGAGCCTACGGCCGGATGGATTTCAGCACCCGCGACCACTACCGCCACGTTGTCGAGAAGATCGCGAAGAGGAGCCGATTGCACGAAGTCGTTGTGGCGCGCAAGGCGATCCTGCTGGCAGGGGAGGGCACGGACAGGAAGGGACCGGACGATCGATCGGCACATGTCGGGTTCTACCTGATCGACAAGGGATTGCCGCAGCTGCAACGGGAAGCGGATGTGCGCCTCCCACCCTTCGAGGCCTTCCGGCGCGTGACCGGCCGGTTCCCTTTGCTCCTCTACCTGGGCTCGGCACTTCTGTTTACATCGTGTTTCACCGGGGTGCTGGTGGCAAGGGCGCATGCCGGCGGGCTGCAGGATTGGTTGCTCGTCCTGTTCGGCGCCCTCTCGCTGCTGTGCGCAAGCCGGCTGGCGGTCGCGCTGGTGAACTGGCTGGCCACCTTGCTGGTGTCGCCACGGCCGTTGCCGCGAATGGACTTCGCGGAAGGAATTCCACCGGGATCCCGCGCCCTGGTGGTGATCCCGACGATGCTCACGAGCCCCCGCAACATCGAGGACCTGGTCGAATCGCTGGAAGTCCGGTTCCTGGCGAACCGGGACGACAACCTGCACTTCGGCCTGCTGACGGATTTTCGGGACGCGAGCGAGGCGACGATTCCGGAGGACGACCCGCTGTTGAGGTCGGCACGGGAGGGTATCGAAGGGCTGATTGAAAAGTATCGGGGTGAGAGGAACGACGCGTTCTTCCTTTTTCACCGACCGCGGCGGTGGAATCCCCGGGAGAGGATCTGGATGGGCTACGAACGCAAGCGGGGGAAGCTTGCGGAATTGAATCTGCTTCTCCGCGGCGGAGCGGGGGATCGCTTTTCCCTCGTCATCGGGGAAACGGCGGTGTTACGGAACGTGAAGTACGTGATCACCCTTGACACGGACACGCTGCTTCCACGCGACTCGGCGCGGCAGTTCGTGGGAGCCATGGCGCACCCGCTGAATCGAGCGCGGTACGATGAACAAGCGCAGCGCGTCACGGAGGGGTACGGCATCCTTCAGCCGCGCGTCGCCGTGAGCCTGCCGGAAACGAACCGGTCGAGGTATGCGCAATTGTGCGGCAGCGAGCCGGGCATCGATCCATACACGCGCGCCGTCTCCGATGTGTACCAGGACGTGTTCGATGAAGGCTCCTTCATCGGCAAGGGGATCTATGACGTCGATGCGTTCGAGCAGGCCCTCAAAGGGCGGCTTCCCGAGAACCGGATCCTGAGCCATGATCTCCTGGAAGGATGCCATGCGCGGGCGGGTCTGTTGAGCGACGCACACCTGTACGAGGAATACCCGTCCAGCTACATCGCGGATGTAAACCGTCGCCACCGATGGATCCGTGGGGATTGGCAGATCACCGGCTGGCTGCTGTCGCGCGTTCCCGGTCCCGGTGACGTTCGCCGGAGGAACCCTCTTTCGGGGCTATGCCAATGGAAGATCTTCGACAATCTTCGGCGCAGCCTCGAACCTTCCGCATTGACGCTCCTGTTGCTGCTGGGTTGGAATTCTTTGTCTCCCGCCTGGTATTGGACCTTGTCTGTGATCGGGATCCTCCTGATTCCCTCCATGGTGGCCTCTGTCCTGGAAATGTTCCGGAAGCCCAAGGATGCGCTGCTGCGCCAGCACCTTGCCGCCGAAGCGCGCTCCGCGGGACGGAGCTTCGCCCAGGCGGCGTTTACGCTCGCGTGCCTGCCGTACGAGGCGGTCTTCAGCCTGGACGCGGTCGTGCGCACGGCCGGGCGGATGCTGTTCACGCACAAGCGGCTTCTCGAATGGCATCCGTCGGGGCGCCCGGACGGCAATCGCGGCGAAGGGCTGGCGGCCTTTTGCCGATCGATGTGGATCGCACCCGTGATCGCCGCCGCCGCGACGATCCTCCTCGTTTTTTCGAGGCCGGTCGCGCTGACCACGGCCGGGCCCATCCTGGCCCTGTGGTTGGCCTCCCCCGCCATCGCCTGGTGGATCAGCCGCCCGCTCGCTCGCCGAAGAGCGGCGCTTTCGGCGGACCAGATCCTCTTTCTCCGGAGGCTTTCGCGGAGGACCTGGGCGTTCTTCGAAACTTTCGTCGGGCCGGAAGACCATTGGCTGCCGCCGGACAACTACCAGGAATACCGCGTCGGCGCGGTTGCCCATCGCACGTCGCCGACCAACATGGGGCTTGCGCTCCTCGCGAATCTGGCCGCCTACGACTTCGGGTACCTTCCGTCGGGACAACTCGTCGAGCGCACGGACAATGCGCTGCGCACCATGGATGCCCTCGCGCGACATCGAGGCCATTTCTACAACTGGTACGACACGCAATCCCTGAAACCGCTGCTGCCTCTCTACGTCTCGACGGTGGACAGCGGAAACCTCGCGGGCCACCTGCTGACGTTGCGGCAGGGCCTGCTCGAGCTTCCGGATCACGGCATTCTGGGAGAGCGATGGTTGGAGGGGATAAGCGACACCTTTCAGGTTCTCCTGGACGCCGTGGACGGATCCCTGTCCTCCCCCCTTACGCAATTCCAGAAGATTCTGGAGGCCTCGTCCGGTTCCCGTCCGGCCACGCTCCCGGCGGCGAGGCTTTGCCTCGAACGGCTGACGGCAAGCGCCGGGGAAATCACCGGCATTTTCAAGGATGCCAAAGATGGCGAACCGAACCGATGGGCGCGAGCCCTTGAGCGTCAATGCCAGGACGCCCACGATGAGGTGGCGTTTCTTGGCGACTTCCCCGGTTTCGACGGGATCCCGACCTTGCGCGCGCTGGCAGGGCTCGAGGAGAAAAGCGATTGGCCTCTTGACCTCCGGCGGCTCATCCCGGAGGCGAAACGGCGCGCAAGGGAAAGGATTTCGGCGATCGACCGCCTTGCGCTGCAATGCGGCGAACTCTCTCGTGTGGAGTACGACTTCCTCTACGACAAGGGGCGTCATCTCCTGGCGATCGGCTACAACGTCGGCGAGCGGCGGCGGGACTCGAGTTTTTACGATCTGCTGGCTTCGGAAGCGAGACTGTGCAGTTTCGTGGCGATCGCGCAGGGACAACTGCCGCAGGAGTCCTGGTTCGCCCTGGGGCGCCTGCTCACCGCCACCAAGGGAGAACCGATTCTCCTTTCATGGAGCGGTTCGATGTTCGAGTACCTCATGCCGCTCCTGGTGATGCCGACGTACGAGAACACGCTGATCGACCGTCGGATCTGGTCGTAGCGCCGTATGCGTCCGCCCTTGCGCTGATGGTGGCCCCCGAGGAGGCGTGCCGGAATCTGCAGCGGCTCGGGGACGAGGAGTCCCTCGGGAAATACGGCTTTTACGAGGCCGTCGATTATACCCCATCGCGTCAACGACGCGGGCAATCCAGCGTGGTCGTCCGGTCCTTCATGGCCCATCACCAGGGCATGAGCCTCCTCTCTCTGGACTACCTGCTCCTGGACCGTCCGATGCAGAAGCGGTTCGAGGCGGATCCGCTGTTCCAGGCGACCACGCTCCTGCTCCAGGAACGGGTCCCGAAGGCCACGGCGCCCTACACGCGTGCCGCCGAGTTCTCCGGGCTTCAAAAGATTCCTGGTGTTACCGGAATGCCGATGCGCACTTTCAGCACCCCCGATACTCCCGTACCGGAGGTGCAGCTTCTCTCGAACGGCAGATACCACGTTATGATCACAA
>JAMDCN010000107.1 GCA_023489025.1 Deltaproteobacteria bacterium
GAGGCGATCGAGGCGGAGATCCTGCTGCTGGAGAGCCGCCTGCCCGGGGAGGAGGAGGCGCTGATCGAGGCGTCGAGGAGGAACGACGGCGCCGCGGTCCGGACCCTGAAAACGACCACCTTCGCGGCCCGCATCCGGATCGAGGGGCTCTTCCGGGAGATGGTCGCGCTCGGCGAGACACTGCAGGAGAAGGAGCGGGCCTACGCTTCGGTGCTGGGGGAAGAGGGCGGGTGACATGGTAAGATACCTTCCAGCCCGTCATTGCGGAGCGCCTGTGAAACCTGACATCGGTCGGATCGAAGCGGTCGACGACGAAATCGCCGCGTCGCTGCGCGAGATTGGGCCTGCAAAGCGCCTTGCGTTGGTGTTCCAGGCGGAACGGTTCGCCCGGGATCTGATGCGCGCCGGGGCACGCAACCGGCACCCGGAGTGGAACGAGGTGGAAGTCGAAAAAGAAGTCGCCCGCCTGTGGGCCGATGGATCAGTCTGAACTTCTCAGGAAAGCCGTCGAGGCGCTCGATGCGGCCGGGGCGGAGTATCTGCTCGTCGGTTCCGTGGCCTCCTCCGTCTACGGGGAGCCGCGCCTCACCATGGACATCGACATCGTCGCCGACCTGTCGGAGAGCCGCCTGCCGCGCTTTCTGACGTTTTTCCCGCCGGAAGAGTTCTATGTATCCCGGGAAGCGGTCGTTGCCGCGATTCGGGAGATGCGCCAGTTCAACATCGTTCATCCGGCATCCGGCCTGAAGGTCGACATGATCGTCAGGAAACCGGACGAGTTCGACCGGAGCCGGTTTTCCCGGAAACGGCGCATCGACGTTTTCCCGGACCGTTCGGCCGTGTTCGCATCCCCCGAGGACGTCATCATCAAGAAGATGGAATATTACCGGGGCGGAGGCTCGGAAAAACACCTGCGGGACATCACCGGCATCCTGAAGGTATCGAGCGCCGGCCTGGATCGTGGATATATCGACCGGTGGGCGAAAGCGAAGGGATTGACCGAAATCTGGAAGGCGGTTCTGGCCGGAACGAAAAAGTGAAGAATCCGGCAGGACGATGTGATTGGAACGCGAAGAACCGAGGGGAGAAAACAGGGGAGGGAAGAGGATGCCGTCGTTCGACGTCGTATCGGTGGTGAACATGCAGGAGGTCGACAACGCGGTCAACCAGGCGGTCAAGGAGATCGGCCAGCGGTACGACTTCAAGGGGTCGAAGACCGAAGTCACGCTGGACAAGGACGGCATCAAGGTGCTGACCGACGACGAGTTCCGCCTGAAGGCGGTCGTGGACGTCCTGCAGTCGAAGTTCGTGAAGCGCGGGGTCTCCCTCAAGGCCCTCCAATACGGGAAGGTGGAGCCCGCCTCCGGCGGATGCGTCCGCCAGGTCATCGCCATCCAGCAGGGGATCTCCAAGGAGAAGGGGAGGGAGATCGTCGCCCTCGTCAAGCAGACCAAGCTGAGGGTCCAGTCCCAGATCCAGGACGAGCAGGTCCGGGTGACCGGGAAGAACATCGACGACCTTCAGGAGGTCATCCGGTTGCTGAAGGGGAAAGACCTCGGTGTGGAGATGCAGTTCGTCAACCTGCGTTCGTAGGGAGCCTGTCGGTCAGTCGTCCTTCCGGATGCGGACCACCTGGCTGACCCCGGCCATCGCCTCGAGCTCCCGCTCGTCCAGCGAGTCCGTGTCGCCGATCACGCCGATGATGGTGCGGTTGGCGCCGGTGGACTGGTGGAGATCGAACCCGTGGTCGATCAGGTATTCCTTGATGGCGTCCAGCGCCTCTTCCGGCGCGTTCCTCTTCGTGATGATCAGCATTCTTCCCGTCCTTCCCCCTGCGACCTGATCCGCTCGAGGCGCCGCGACTCGTCCACGACCCGCTCGAACAGCCGGACGACGGCCCCGTCGTCCAACGGACCGGGATTGTCCCCCTTCATTCGGGCGAAGATGCGCTTCTCGCGGGCAGGATCGAACACCGGCAGCCCGAGCTCCTTCTTGACGTGTCCGATCTCCAGCGCCAGCCGGGCGCGCTCGTTGAGGATGCGCAGCAGCACGTCGTCCAGAAGGTCGATCCTCTTGCGGATTTCGTCGATTTCCACGCTCGCCCCGTCCCGGACCGGAATATCCCGCCGATAGTGTACGTCGATCCGGCCGGTGGAGTCGACGGCATATCCCATCGACCTGAACCGGCGGAAAGGAGAATATTCTTTTCCACGGTGGAGAATATCCTTCGGGGGCGGGCGTTCCTACCCGCCCGTCATCCGCCGATAATCGAGTATCTGCTGGATATTGAAGCGATCTTGTTTGCCGGTCCGCCACACGGCACAACACGTGCTTGATGTTTCAGGAACATGTAACTCTCCAGGGGAGTTCGTAACATGGCAGGGGATCACGGCCGGAAAGAATTCAACGGCGGGAAGGCCGCCGGCGTCATGGCCGTCGTCGCACTGGTTTCCGCCGGAGTTCTGGAAGGATGCGCCACGTTTTCCAGGGACGGCGGTTTCGGGGCGGTGGAGCAGGCCGCCAGGGAGCGCCTGAACAAGGAAGTGAAGTGGCCGCGCGACGATGGCGAGCGCGGCATGGCCGAGATGGGCGATATGGAGATACCGTTGCCGGACAACACGCTGCCGATGATGACCGGGCAGGGCCCGTTCGGTCCCCTCGAAATGGGGGGAATGTTCACCGTCGTCAAGATACGGGAAGGGCTGGCCCGCGGCGACTTCAAGGACCCGGGCTGGTACAAGCACCCGAAAGGCAGCGTCGCCTACGAATGGAAAGGGGCCCTTCCGGCATCTTAACCGTCGGTGGGAACGACCAATGACGAAGGAAAGGGAGGACATATGAAACGATGGATCATCGCAACTGCGCTTGTCGTGAGCCTTGTTTTCGGCGCCGGGGGGCCGGTCCGCGGCGACGAGAATCACGGAAAGAAGAAAGACCAGCCTGCCAACGGCCACGCGACTGCCCTCGGAAAGCCGGGGGATCCCGGCAAGGTCACCCGTACCATCGAGGTGGAAATGAACGACACGATGCGCTTCAAGCCCGACAGCATCCGGGTGAAACGGGGCGAGACCATCCGGTTCGTCGCCAGGAACACCGGCAAGTCGACGCACGAGATGGTGCTTGGAACGATCAAGGAACTGAAACAACACGCCAAGTCGATGCGGAAATCTCCGGAGATGGAACACGCGGATCCCAACCAGATCAGCGTCGAGCCCGGGATGACCGGCGAACTGGTCTGGCAATTCACCAGGGCCGGGACGTTCGATTTCGCCTGCCTCGTGCCGGGCCATTTCGAAGCGGGCATGGTCGGAAAAGTTCGTGTCCGCCGCTGACGCACGGGCCGTGCCGGCAGGACGATCACGGAGGATCCGGCCATGCTCGACCGGTTGAAGGAAGGCGACAAGATCCTGTTCGTCGCGGACAAGGTGAACGGCGCGTTTACCGTGATGAGCTTCGAGCCGATGAAGTAGCGGGTGGAAGCGGATTCTCCTTTACAGGGGAGACTCGATCTTTTCCTTGTTCAGCGCTTCCATCCTCTCCTGCAGCTCTTTCCGGATGTCGATCATCAGGGTCTCGCTGCTTTTCGTGTAGCGTTCCGTGGTGACGGACTCAAGGGATTGCAGCGCCTTGACCACGGCCTCGATCCTGATCGATTCCCGCTTTATTATTTCCAACGGTCTTCTCTTGTCCTCGTCCTTCTCTTTCCTGAGGGCCAGGGCGGCGAACCCGCCGATCCCCTGCACCGCGTTGAGAAGATGATGGGCGAGCGTGACCATGAGCTGCCGCAATGTATCCACGGCCAGTAGCCGCTTCTCCATCTCGAACCGGCGCGATCGGGCCTCCAGCCAGAAGCCCAGAAGCAATCCTACCAAGGCACCCAGGAAAGCGAAGGGCAGGCCCATAGGCACCATATCCAACCGAAACGACGCGGGGACATCTTCGAGCAGGCGACGAAGGTCCATCCCCTCGGGTCCCGCCCCATGATGACCGTAAAGACCGTAAACCAGCATCGTGTAGGGATGGAGGAGAATATAGCCTACGGATCCTCCGGCAAGGGATAGCAGGACGATCCGCATCCGAGGCGTCAAGGTCTTCATAAGCTCATCTTACCGGATCGTCTTGAAGAAAAGTCTCATCGCGTCGAAGACTATTCTCCATCCTTCGCGGGATTCGATCCCTCCATACTCCAAGGAATCGTGTAAGTCATTGATTGCAAAGAATGTTGGGACGGGGGGTCCCATGGCACAGCTGTTGCTTTCTTATCATGCGGCGGTGGGCGGCGCACCATTCGATCGTGCCCGATAGAAGGAAAGGTGTCGGAAGGGGGAGAAGACGACGACGGGACGCATCCTCTTCATCGACGACGACAAGGCCGGCCGCGAGGTTGCCCTTTTCAACCTTGGCGGCGCCGGCTATGAAGTCACGGCGGCCTCCGATGGACAGGAGGGGATCTCTCTTTTCTCCCCGGAGACGTTTGACGTTGTGATCACCGACGTCAAGATGCCCGGCCTTTCGGGGATCGAGGTCCTGCGGCGCATCAAGAAGCAGGCTCCCGAGATCCCGGTCCTCGTCATCACGGCCTTCGGCAGCGTGAAGACGGCCGTCGAGGCGATGAAGAGCGGCGCGTACGACTTCATCGGGAAGCCCTTTCAGCGGGACCAGCTTCTCCTCTCGGTCGAAAGGGCCCTCGAACGCCGCCGCCTGGCCACCGAGGTGCGGGAACTTCGGATCCGGGCCAGCGGCGTGGAGCGGAAGCTCATCGGGTCCTCCTCCGCCATGAAGCGGCTGCTCGAGATCGCCGACAGGGTATCCCGGACCGACGCCGGCATCCTCATCACCGGCGAGAGCGGCACCGGAAAGGAGGTGATCGCCCGGCGGATCCATGTCCACTCCAACAAGGCCGAATGCCCCTTCGTGGCGGTAAATTGCGCCGCCATTCCGGGGGAACTTCTGGAATCCGAGCTCTTCGGCCATGCCAAGGGCGCCTTTACGGGGGCGGTCAAGGATCGGCTCGGCCGGTTCCGGCAGGCGCAGGGCGGCACGCTGTTTCTCGACGAAATCGGAGAGATCCCGCTCCCCCTCCAGGCCAAACTCCTTCGGGCCCTCCAGGAGAAGGTGGTGGATGCGGTGGGCGGGGATGCGCCCATTTCCGTGGACGTGCGGATTGTCGCCGCGACGAACAAGGACCTGCAGAGCCGGATCCGGGCAGGGAGCTTCCGGGAGGACCTCTACTATCGCCTGAACGTGGTCGAGGTCCACGTGCCTCCCTTGCGGGAACGGCCCGAAGACATTCCGGCGCTCGTCTTGCCCTTCGTCGGGGAACTGGCGGA
>JAMDCN010000058.1 GCA_023489025.1 Deltaproteobacteria bacterium
TTCGGGTGAAAAAGAGGTATTGCAGAGACGCTGTTGACGGGAGAAACCCCTTGCAGTATGATACTTTCCCTCTCGGACGCGCCCTTAGCTCAGCTGGATAGAGCACTTGACTACGAATCAAGTGGCCAGAGGTTCGAATCCTCTAGGGCGCGCCATTTCTCCCAAACTAATCGTATAGTTGTGCGGTGCCATTTTGGCGCACCGGATGCGCCTTCTTTCCGGTTGCGCGGGGGTTGCGGATTTTGCCGGGTGGCACGCCGAAATCTATTCCTGTGACAAGAAGATCTTCCCACGGTTATTCTGTCCGAAATCGCTTGGCTGATGTTCAGGTCAGGGAGGTTGTCCTTTGAGTGGAACCATGAAGAAGGGGCGTCGCTATGAGGAGACGGGATTCGTCGAAGGGCAGCACGAACCCGGATCGCGTCGTCGCGTTCTCCGGAATCTCCTTGGCATCAAGAGAAAACGCGAGATCGAACACGTCGAGTTACGAGAGCAGCTTCGCGCGACAGAGGAGTTGATCGATACCTACGGTCTCGATCACCGTTTCACGTCGGACGATATTCGGCGGATTCACCGGATTTGGCTTGCCCCTGTCTACGCATGGGCCGGGGAGTATCGGAAGGTCAATATGACCAAGGACGGATTCACCTTTGCCGCTGCCGCTCAGATTCCACGCCTGATGGCGTCTTTCGAGAAAGATCTCTTGAAGAAGTACACCCCATGCCGGGGAAAAAGCACCGATGAGATCGCCTTCGCCCTCGCCGTCGTGCACACGGAATTGGTCCTTAATCCACCCGTTCCGGGAAGGGAACGGACGGGTAGCGCGAATTCTGGCAACGCTGATGGGATTACAGGCCGGGCTGCCGGCACTGGATTTTTCAGGAATCAGGGGACGAAAGCGAAAGGAATATTTCGCGGCTGTTCAGGCCGGGGTCGCGCGAGATTATCGCCCGATGAAGGAGTTCTTTACTTTCGTGATCCGGAAGACTTTGCGTAAACGTGTTTGAAGGCGGACGCGCCCTGTTTCCGGAGGATTTCGAGTTCCTCCTTGGGAAGATGAATCCCCTCGATGGCCGCAGATGAGGTCACCGTCGTGAGTACCCAATACCGGCGCTCCGCCGGGTCCTTCAGGTAGGGGTTCGTTTGGGATAGGGGCGGCTTCTTCGACATTTTCATAGTATACCACGTGCTATTCCTTATTCTGACGAGAGGATTCGGATCGCAATCCCTTCAAGCATGTAATTATTCGGCTTCCAAAACTGACGGTTGCGCGCGCGCCGTCCCGCTTCCCCGCCCAACACCGAGGAGATTCTCCTGGATCATCCACCGGCTGTTGCATGGACCGCGCCGGAGACCCGTCGGGTCGAGGACGCGGTATCCCTTGATCGGGACCGCTTGCAGCTCCTTGAGCCGTGACGGCTTCACTCCTTGACGTTCGAGAACCCAACCGAGCCGCTTGGCTGTTGCGGCATCGAGCTTCAGCGCATAACCGATGATCCGTTCCAGGTCGAGCTTGGGCTTTCGCATCTCGAAAGCGTAGAGCACCTCGGAAAAATCACCGAAGTATTCCGGTGCCGTCAGGCCATCGATGAGCGTCCGCTCCGGGTCGGTGATCTTTATCCGAGTTTCTTCGACCCAGACTTCCTCGATGCCGAAGAATCGCTCCGGCTTGACCTGAACGAATCGGAAGATCGTGTTGCCCACCGGATATCCCGGCTCCGCGAGCTTCTTCTTTCCCCTCGTGCGTGGTACTGAACGCGCAGGAGTCAGGACGAACATGTGACGTGGCGTCTGTTCGGTGAGTCCGTGGTAGTTCAACGCGGACCAATGGCTGATAGCCGCCGGTTGGACAAGTGCCATCGCGATCTCGAATTCATGGAGGGGCAGGCTGCCCGATATTGCTCCCGAAAGTGCATAGGTACCCCTTCGCAGACGGGCGATCCAGCCGGCCTTGGCGAGGTGATGCAGGGCCTGGCGGACGTATCCAGGCGAGATCCCGAGTGCGTCGGCGAGCCCCCTCGCACGTTCAGCCGTGAAGATCCGGTCTCCGACCCCCGCGAGCATGCGAGCGAGTTCGGTCCCCGCGGTGCTGTGTATGAGATGTCCCGTTACCATAGTTCGGCATAATCGAACATATGCCAATTATAGTCTATAGGATATGTTTAGAAAAATTATCGCGATAGTTCTACAATATTAGACTTATGCTATTAATTGTCTAATCTACATCGTGGCGGGTATGGCTAAATCCTGCGACGAAGCGCTTCCTTGATCTTGCGCACGGGGATTCTCCTTCGGGGCATCCAGAACCTCCTCCACGATGTGTGGGAAGGTCCAAGGATACCCCCCGGTGGAATACCCCGGCGTCGAAAAAGCTCCTTCGGGGAAGATCAGTCCGGAACGGTCCGGATCAATTCCGACACACTTGGGAAAAGTGGCCGGAATCGGCTCGGAACGCCGGCCGAATTCCCCTCGGAATGGTGGCCGGATTGCGTCGGAATATGCATCGGAACGGCGTTTTCGTCCGTGAGATCCACCTCGATGGGGATTTCGGAGGCGGTTCGAATTCTTTCGGATGGGGCGCGCCATAGAGGATTCGAACCTCTGGACACTTGATTCGTAGGTGGACAAAGATATAAAAAAATAATAAAATATTTCGAATAGTTACCTATCCAGAACCTACCCTGAACACGCCATGATTTCCGCAACCGCCGCAACCCAAGCGCAACCAGATTTACACCTTCTTTCTGTCTGCTCCCTCCTCCCTCCGTTAAATGTCAACTTGACATAAATTGACATTTGACGGATCATATGACCATCGAAACGTCAATTTGACGTATATTGACATTTCGTTGACATATAGAGAACCGCGCCATCACCCTTTGGAATCTGTTGAGGTGAGATGTGAAACTTCCCGAGCCCGCACCCGACTGGCGCGAAGTCCTCGCCCGAAATCCCGAAAAACTGCTTCCCCTGTTGACCTCCCGGGAAGCGCGGCGTTGCGTCGAAAAGGCCAATCTCGATTATCTTCATTGGGAAAAGGCCAAGTACCTGAACGTTCCCGCGTCGATCTCCCCGGAGGAACTTTGGTGCCTGGTCAAATTATCCCGCATGCCGAACATCAAATCGATTCCGCTCCTTGATACCCAAAGGAGGCCATTCGGATACTGGCTCCCCGACCCGGTGCTCAAAGAACTGCACTTTATCGACCAGAACGCCGGCGGCAGCATCCTCGTGGACAACCCGGGACTCTCCTCCGAGGCCAGAGAACGTTACCTGATCAGTTCCCTGATGGAGGAGGCGATCGCCTCCAGCCAGATCGAAGGGGCGGCGACCACAAGGAAGGTGGCCAAGGAAATGTTGCGCGAGGGACGGCCACCGAAGAACAAAGCGGAAAAGATGATTTTGAACAACTATCACACGATCCGGAAGATCAAGTCATTCCTTGGCCAACCCCTCTCGATAGAAATCATCCATGCACTCCATGGATCGTTGACAGAAGGAACATTGGACGATCCATCCGCGGCAGGTCGATTCCGGACCGGGAAGGATTCAATCATCGTGGTGGACGAAAGCGACGGACAAACATTGCATGTGCCACCGCCAGCTCGGGAACTTCCCCAACGGATGGAAAAGTTCCTGGCATTTGCCAACGACAAGGGCACCGAGCCGTTCATGCATCCGGTGGTCCGGGCCATCCTGCTCCACTTCTGGCTCGCCTATGAACATCCGTATGTGGATGGCAACGGGAGAACCGCCAGAGCGATCTTCTACTGGTACATGTTGGCGCATGACTACTGGCTGTTCGAGTACCTCAGCGTTTCGAGAATCATATTGAAATCGGTCAGGCAGTACGGGAGGGCGTATTTATACGCCGAGCACGAAGACCGCGACGCCACCTATTTCCTTGTCTACCATTTGAAGGCGATCCACTTGGCCTTGGAGGAATTGCACCACTATCTGGCCCGCAAACAGAAAGAGATGCAGAAAGCGACCACGCTGCTACGAAAAATCCCCGACCTGAATTATCGACAGCTGGCCCTTCTCCAACACGCTCTGAAACATCCGGACGCGGCATATGCCATCGAATCCCACAAGAATTCCCACAATATCGTCCGGGCCACCGCCAGAGCGGATTTATTCGCTCTTGTCGAGCGAGGATATTTGACCGGGGGGAAACAAGGCAGGCGATATTATTTTCGAGCCGTGTCAGATATTGCGGAAAAACTGATCTGACGCTGTGGCGCTCCGGCCGGCTGCGCATGTTGCGCCGGGCACCTGGGACGGTTCGACGAGGCGTTCGAAGCCGCGTTGAGCTACCACGGCCTTACGGAGCAGACGCCCCGTTCATGTGTTCATCCTGACCCCAGCGCGGTCGGTACCGCGCCGCGGCCATCGAGGGGATTCATCTTTCCAAAGAAGACCTCGAAATCTTCCGGAATGAGCCAAGCCCTGCCTTCAAGCTCGTTTTCGGGAAGACCTCCGGGGAGGCGGAACACTACTCCGACGGCGGGACCGCCGTTGCCAGCGCCGGCCGGACTCCCATCCGGGCGAGCGCCATCTTCCCTCGCACCGTCATGTCGCTGACGCACGGCACCTCGTCCCGGCTGTCGATCGCGTACGCCTTGAGCCGGTAATGGGTCCCCCACGGCTTCTCGGAGACGGTCGTCACGATGGTGCGATCGAGCTTCACGTATGGGCTGGACAGCGCCGCATCGATCAGTTTCCTGCGCACCGACTGGGCGTCGTGCGCCGGGTGCAGGAAGAAGTCCGCCACGCAGAGGATTTCCCGGTTCCCGTCGTTCGCATTGAGAATCGCGGAGTCCCAGAGCCGGGAGTGGGGGATGACCACGGCGTTGTCGTCCGGCGTGACGATCTTGACCGACCGCAGCCCGAGGTGGACGACATCGCCGTAGGTTTCCCCGATCCGGATCCTGTCTCCGGGCCGGTACGGCCGCTCGAAGATGGCCACGAGCCCCGCGATGATGCTGCTCGCGTAATCCTTGAAGGCGAACCCCACCACCACCGCGGCAGCCCCGAGGGCGGCGAGGATCTTGTTGGGGGAGGGCTCGACCAGGAGCGGGACGATCTCGGACACCGCAAGAAGATAGACGGCCAGGCGGAGCACCGGGCCGGCCTGGAGAATCCGGTTGCGGAAACGGACGGGGAACCGGTTCGCAAGCCGCGGAAGCAGGATCCGGATGAGGGCGAGGATCAGCCAGGCGCACGCAAGGACGACCAGGATGAGGAGGATGTCGATCCGTTCGAGGTCGTGGCCGATTTTGTCGAGTCCACCGGTTATTCCGGCTGCGCCGCCCACGT
>JAMDCN010000133.1 GCA_023489025.1 Deltaproteobacteria bacterium
GATGTCGGAATCCCGTTGAGCGTATGCCTTCTTCAATCCTTCCATGTCGAGTTTTTTCATTTGAAGCATCGCCTTCATGACTCTTTGCGCTGATCAACGATTTGCACGCCTGGGGCGCCTGGTCACCCTTCGAAAAGAAGGACCCCGCGATGAAGAGGACCCTCAGCGGCGCCCCAAACGGCAAGGGCGCCGTTTACGAGTGGGAAGGGAACAAGGAAATCGGCAAGGGGCGTATGGAGATCACGGAGACCTCTCCGCCTTCCAGGGTGTCGATCCGACTGGACTTCGTCAAGCCCTTTGAAGCCCACAACGTCGTGGACTTCACCCTGGTACCCCGAGGCGACGTCACCAACGTCACCTGGGCCATACACGGTCCCAGTCCCTTCCTCTCCAGGGTCATCGGCGTCTTCTGCAATATGGACCGGATGATCGGAAAGGACTTCGAGGCCGGCCTTTCCGCCCTGAAGACCATCGGCGAGAAGTGAGCGGAGGAGGCATTCCCGGCCTTTGCGGCATCGAACCGGGCCGGCCCGCGATGACCGGGGCGATCGTCAACCAGTGCTGAATTCGCAAGGTCGTGTTTCGAGCAACTACGAAGGAGATCCCATGCGGAAAATCACCCCGTTCCTGTAGTTCGACGACAATGCCGAAGAGGCGGTAAATTTCTATATCTCCATTTTCAACGGATCGAAGATCGTACACGTCGCCCGGTATGGCGAAGCCGGGGCGGAGGTCTCCGGAAGACCGAAGGGATCCGTGATGACCGTGGCGTTCGAGCTTGAAGGACAGGAATTCATTGCGTTGAACGGCGGTCCGATGTTCACTTTCTCGCCTGCCATATCCTTCGTCGTCAACTGCGTGACGCAGGAGGAATTGGACAAACTGTGGGAGAAGCTCTCCGAGGGCGGGGAAATACAGGAATGCGGCTGGCTGAAGGACAAGTACGGCGTAACGTGGCAAATCGTTCCGACCGTCCTGGGCGAGCTGATGAGCGATCCCGATCCCGTGAGGTCGCAAAGAGTCATGAAGGCGATGCTTCAAATGAAAAAACTCGACATGGAAGGATTGAAGAAGGCATACGCTCAACGGGATTCCGACATCGGCGGTGATCGGGCGAAGTCGGCCTGACGGCCGGAACGTTCCGATGCGAACCGCCGAAACGAATCACTGATTCACCCCGGCGATACCGGTGCCGTTGATATCGATTTCGTCAACGGTACCGGTCGCCGCGCCTCGCGAAACACAACGGGAATTCCTGACGGCACGCCGGTAACGGACACCATGAGCCGCGACCTCAAACGGCGCGGTTTCCGCTTCGTGGGCAGCACCATCTGCTACGCCCACATGCAGGCGGCCGGCATGGTGAACGACCACACGGTGGATTGTTTCCGCTGGCGGGAGGTGGGAACGAGGAAAACATGAGCCATACGGGTAGGCACTCATCATTCATCCCGTGTTACGGCAGATTTTTCCGGTGCGCCGAAAGTCCGTCCACCCCTGCCCGCCACGCCGCCAGCATCCCCTCTCCGACAGGGACGAACCCGGGATGATCGACCATGTAACGCCCCACTTCGTTCCGCATCCCGTCGACCGCATCCACAACGCGGTCGATGATCTCGCGCGCCTTCGCCGGCGGAATCCAAAGGTGGACAACGGCGAACTTCTCGATCGTCTTCCGGGGCCACCATATCTTCCGTCCCTCGATACAAATAAATCCCGGCCGTTATTGCGATGGCGCCCTTCAAGTTGTTCATTGTAGGGTACCCAGGGAGTGAATCGCCCCAAATCATGTCGATCGGCATTCAATTTTGACTCCACCGGACTGCCTGGCTGCGTCGCAGTCAGCCCGACCGGCCCTTAGCCGCTTTTCGGCGAAGCATGGGAGTTCGTCTTGAGCCATCGCGCAAGTTCCCCCTCCTCCAGTTCGTTCGCCGCAAGGCGAAGCATTATGTCTGCCGCGTCCACCTCCGACGCGGCCAGGTAATGCCCGTTGATCTCCAGGAACACGTACATCACCATCAAGGCCAACCGCTTGTTGCCATCGATGAAGGGATGGTTCCTGATGATCCCGTCACCGTACCCGGCGGCAAGCTCAAACAAGGACGGGGATGCGCCGTATACACGTTTGTTCCGGGGACGCGCCAACGCGGATGACAAGAGGCCTTCGTCGCGGATTCCGGCCCTTCCTCCGTGCTCCGCGACGAGCTCCGCGTGCATCGCCCGAACGGCCGCCTCCGGAACCCAGCGGATGCGCCCCCTCACTTAGCGAGCCGTCGCAGCGCGTTGCGGTAGCGACCCCGGCCCCTCTCGAATGCTTTCATGGCCGCGTCAAACTCCGGATCGTAAGGAGACAGCTGGATGCCGTCGAGGGTCTCCGTCACAGAGAGACTGTCCCCCTCCTTGACGCGCAGGCGGGCAGCCACCTCGGCGGGCAGGATCGCACCGAGGGAGTTGCCGACCTTCCGGACCTTCACCTTTATCATCGTCGGTCCCCTTGACGTAATAACTTATGTTACAACTTCGCGGAAACTTGCAAAAGGGATCTCCTGCCGGATCTCCTGCCGGACCGCTTCCGAAAGGATTTCCGGCGTGTCCCGTTTGCTTTACATGGACACCTCATCGGGCCCCTCATTATTATTCAACCAGGGGAAGTCCAGAGATCGTCAATGGGAGTCTGCTATGTTCCGTGGTCTGGTGCGCGATGTCGAAGGTTGTCGGACCCACGGGCCGAAAAAACGAAAAAAGGGAACTTGGCGTTAGTCCGGATTCCCATCGAGCGGAAATGTCCGACTTCGCTCCTCGCATGATTTAACGCCCAACGCTTCGGAGCTACGGCGGACAGCCTTCACTGATGGCTTGCCAGCCGTAACTCCGAAATCCCGGATTCGCGCTTGCGATGAAGAGTGAAGGCTGGCGCCGAAGGCGGGATTTGAACCCGCACGGGTTTCCCCACCACCCTCTCAAGCAGCCTTACCACTAACAGGGCACTACAATCCTTTTGTTTATCGTATAGTTACAAGCATGCCAAAATTACACATTCCGTAGATTCAGGGAGATTTCCGTAGGCTTCCCAGGATTTTGGACACAAATGGGACACTCGGGACCCGGCTAAGCGATCTTCACCTGAAGGCGCTTCCCCAGCGCCACGGCCACTTTCTCAAGCGTCGAGAGCTTGATGTCCTCGGCGTGGTTCTCGATCCGGGAGATTGCCGTCTTCTTGGTCTTCAGGCGGTTCGCCAGCTCTTCCTGGCTGAGCCCCGCCGCCTCGCGCACCTTCCGAAGCGTCGCGCCGATCTTGAACTGCGCATATCCCTCGTCGAACCTATCGGCAAACTCCCGGTCCCGCCCCTTCCTCTCGGCAACGTACTTTTTCAGGTCACTCATGGCGCTTGTTCCTCCGTAGATAATCCCTTTTGCAAGTTTCCGCCCTCTCGATTTCCTTCACTGGCGTCTTCTGTGTCTTCTTCATGAACCCATGAGTGAGCACCAGCACCGAACCGCCGGCATGGAAGCAGAAAATCCGGTAATCGTTGGAACCGAACTGCACCCTGCACTCCCGGATGTCGTCGGAGCCGACCAGTTTCTTGAAATAGGTCGTTGGCAGGATGTCCAGTTCCTCCGCCACCATCAAGACCCACAGGACCTTCTGGGCAACCTTCCCCGGCAGCGAGTCGAGGAAATCCTTAACCGGAGTTTTCCCGTCCTCGGCCTGATAGAAACGGACAATCTTGCCCATGGGATAAAGTTAACTTACACGTTAACCATGGTCAACACCTGCCGGGGAATAAACTTGCCACAATCATGACTTGCCACCCTTGAATTATAGTACCGTCCTTCATACTATCCTCCGATGACGGTGGCCGCAAAGATCCTCGGCAGGATGCGGAACAACCCGACCGGTTGGGGGATCGAGGACCTGAAAACCGTAGCGGGCCGATTCCATATCGAATATCGGCAGCCGGGGACAAGCCACGTTACGTTCCGACATCCCTCGGGAGCGAAGCTTACGGCCCCGGCGCGAAGACCGATCAAGCCGGTGCATGTTAAGAAATTTCTCGAACTGATCGATGAGGTGGCCCATGAAAAAGATTGAGTATCCCTTCACGATCCGCCGTCTGTCGAAGGCAGAGGGAGGTGGTTGGCTGGTGGAGTTTCCCGACCTCCCCGGGTGCATCGCCGACGGAGAGACGATCGAGGAAGCGGTGGAGAACGGCTCGGACGCGGTGCGCTCCTGGCTGGCCACCGCAAAGGAATTCAAGGACCCGGTTCCCGCTCCCTCGTCGGGATTGAGCGGGAAATGGGTACAGCGGGTTCCGAAAAGCCTTCACGCCAAGCTTGCCGCCAAGGCAGGGAAGGAGGGAGTGAGCTTAAACACGCTGGTCGTCTCTCTCATCGCCGAGGGCCTGGGACGCCGGGCTACCGGGTAGCTGCCAGATGTAGAGCCGAAAAACCCATTCTGGTCCTCGTATTCAAGGTCGAGCGGAGCGATTGCTCCGGCGAAAGGCCGAGCGAAAAACAAGATCCAATAACCGGGCAATCAGGTCACGGACTCAGGAACCTTTCTTCTTTCTAAATTCGGACATCTCTGCCAGTACAGATTCCATTTGCTCAAAAGTCATAATTCCCTTTTCCAACAGTATTTCCCCAAGAAGCCGGTGTCGCCGATCAGCCACGTCATCGTCTGCTTGTTCGCATAACGCTTCTTTCAGTTGGGCAAGGGTAATATATCCCCGCTTAACAGATAGCTTCCCAAATCGCGTGTCAACGTACTCTTCTATTATGTCCATTAGGTGTTCCTCCCTTCTTACAAGAAATTCACCGCCCTTCGTACCTCTCGGAATGCGCCACGTGCTCCTGGAAATTTGCGAGGATGGACATCGCTACGGCATCTGGCCACGCCATCATGAAAGCGCTGGGGCACTCCGACCTGCAGATGACCATGCATTACGTTTCCCTCGGGAAGAGCCATATACGCGACCAGGTGGAGAAGCTCAATGCGATTTCCCTGCTCCCGCCGCCAGCTCAAGAAATAAAGCAGACAACGAAGGTATCACCATCGCCAGATATTACATCGATGTGGCGTTCGCGTCCCCCTGCTCCGCTTGCTTAAAGACGTTATCATAAAAGGGAGCACCGGTTGGGTCCGGGTTCCCTTTGTTAGCGTCATGGTGCCGAAGGGGGGGACTCGAACCCCCACGGGTTTCCCCACCACCCTCTCAAGCAGCCTTACCACTAACAGGGCACTACAATCCTTTTGTTTATCGTATAGTTACAAGCATGCCAAAATTACACATTCCGT
>JAMDCN010000068.1 GCA_023489025.1 Deltaproteobacteria bacterium
TGCCGGGCTCATCGGGTGCGCGAGCATCTTCCCTTCCAGGTCCATCAGGAAGACGTAGGTGTCCTTCCACACGAACTTCCCGTCCTTCTTGTTGATCTCCGCGACGGCGGCATCCAACCCCTTCTCGTTGACCATCGACGCCGATTCCTTGGTCTTGGCCACGCACTCGTCCTTCGTGGCGCTCTCCGCGAACGCGGTTCCGGCGAGGCACAGGCTCACTGCAATTCCGATGACGGCCAGCGTGATCCTCCTCATTCCGCGACCTCCTTTAACGTCTGTTCAAACGGCGTTTCAACCCGAATCCCCCCACCATCCCGTTTCCCCTGGGCCTCCCTTCTCCGGATAATCTACCAGATTGAACGCCCGGTGGAACATCGTGTCACGAATCGTCGGGCGATCGGGCCGTGACGCGGGGGACCCGTTCAGCCGGCCCGGAAATGGTCGGACAGGATCGAGGCCACTTTCCGCGAAAGGAGCAGCCCGACGTGGGACGCGCGCACGGTGACGTTCCGCGCGCCTTCGACGCGACTCTCCTCCACGAGGACGACGCCGTCGTGCGGTTTGGGGAGGCCGAGCAGAAGCCCCGATCCCAGGGGGATGTCTCCGGCGACGACGAGAAGGTCCCGTCCTCCCGGCCATCTCGGCGTATGCGCGACGATTCCCTCGCGGATCACGCCGCCCACGAGCCATCGCCCGAACCGGCGCCGGGACACGATTCTTGCCGCCGCGCTCCCCCCCATCGGAGACCCCAACATCGCCACGCGTCCCGGCCGGGAATGGGCGCCCTCCTCGAGCATCTTCGCGATCACGACGCCCCCCAGGCTGTGCCCGACGAGGTGCACGCGCTCCCCTTCCGTCGCATCGACGAACGCCCGGAGGGCGTCCGCCGCCTGCGTGAGGTCTCCCCGCCAGGAGCGGTACCGGAAATACCGCGCGCGGAAACCGGCCTCTTCGAGACGGCCGCCGAGGACGTGCATCTCCGCTCCCGTCATCCAGAGGCCGTGAACGAGGACGACCGCCTCGACCGCATTCGATTTCGACGATTTCCCTCCCAAGCCTCCCTCCCGGCCGGGATTATATCCCAACGGTTGATGGTAGACTGGGACGGTGAGCGGACATGTGACTCTCCCGGTCTGGGTGGTGGCCGTCCTTGCCATCCTGGCGGCCCTTGCGGCCGTGGATCGCCTGCTCCTTCCCGGCGCCCGCTGGTTCCTGCGCCGGCGGGTCAACATCGTCCTGGACGAGATCGGCAAACGCCTCCACCTGGAGATCCGCCCCTTTACCCTTACGAAACGACAGGTTCTCATCGATCGCCTGATGTACGACCCGAAGGTTCTCGAGGCGGCCGGGGCCCACGCGCGAGAGCGAGGAATTCCGAGGGATGTCCTGACGGCGGAGATCGAGCGGTACGCACGGGAAATCGTCCCCGCCTTCAACGCCTACGCCTATTTCCGGATGGGGTACTGGCTCGCCAGGCGCGCCGCCCGGCTCCTGTACCGGGTGAGAGTCGGCTTCGCGGACGAGGAAGGCTTATCCCGCGTGGACCCGAAGTCGACCGTCGTTTTCGTGATGAACCACAGGAGCAACATGGATTACATCCTGGTCGCGTACCTTGCGGCCACCCGCACGGCGCTTTCGTACGCCGTCGGCGAGTGGGCCCGGATCTGGCCGCTTCAGACCCTCGTTCGCACGATGGGGGCCTACTTCATACGCCGGGACTCGAAGGATCCGCTGTACCGCCTCGTCCTCGAACGGTACGTGGCAATGGCTACGGAAGGCGGCGTCGTGCAGGCGGTCTACCCGGAAGGGGGACTGACGAAGGACGGGTCGCTGCGCGCGCCGCGGCTCGGCCTGCTCGACTACATGACCCGTGCCTTCGATCCGGAGGGGGAACGGGACATCGTCTTCATCCCGGTGGGGATCAACTACGACCGGACGCTCGAGGACCGCAGCCAGGTGCTTGCGCTGGATGCGGGGGTCCCGCGGCGCGGCGCCTGGTTCGCCGCCGTCACCGCCCTCAAGTTCCTCCTGCGGAACCTGCTTCTCATGCTTCGCGGGCGCTGGTACCGGTTCGGATACGCATGCGTCAACTTCGGGTCGCCGCTGTCGATGCGCGCGTATTGCCGGGATCGCCGGATCGACCTGCGGGCCCTCCCGAGGGAGGAGCGTTTCCTGGAAGTTGAGAGACTCGCGTCGCACCTGATGCGGTCGGTGGGACGGGTGGTGCCGGTCCTGCCCGTCTCCCTGGTCGCGACGGCGTTCCTTCGCCGCCCGGACGGACGCTGGAGCGAACTGGAGCTGAAGGCGGAAGCCCTGCGGTTGATCGAGGCGCTGTCCGGCGTGGGCGCGCACATCTACATTCCACGTTCGGATCAGGACTACGCCGTCACCGTCGGACTGAGGATCCTCACCCTCCGGAAACTGGTGTCGGAGGAAGCCGGGCTGTACTCCCCGATACCTGAGGAACTTCCGCTTCTCCGGTATTACGCCAATTCCATCCGCCACCTCTTCCCGGCGACGGCGTCCAAAGCATAGCCGGAACGACGCCTCTCCGCCGGAGGTCTACCGCTTCCTTTTCTCCCCCTTGGCCGGCGCCGCCTTCGGCTTCGCGGGGGTCCCGCCTTCCGGCCAATGGTTCAGGTCGTGGGCGATGTTGTGGCACATCCCGCACTTCGGGAATTTCTTCGTGATCGCCGCGGGGTGCTTCCCGGCATGGCACTGCTGGCATTCGGGAACGGTCTTGTGCCGGTTCTCGTGGCACTTCACGCAGGGAACGGTTTTGTGTTTCGTCGCCGTCGCGGAGAGCAGGGACAGGGCCTGCTTGTGGCAGGCGCCGCATTCCTTGTTCTGGACGTCCGCGGCGTAGGTCACCACCTTCGGCTTGTGGGCCTTGTGGCATTTCCGGCAATCCCCCTGGACCATCTCCGCCGAGTGCGGCCGGTGGCACTTCACGCAATCGGGAATCTTCCGGTGCACTTCATGGCAGTTCGTGCAATGCTGCGACGAATGCCTGCTCGGGTTCTCCTTCAGTTGCTTGATCTGGTCCACGTGGCAGGAAAGACACGGTTCGGTCGTCTTCGCAGCGAGGACGATGTTCAGGGGCTTGTGCGGATTCTTATGGCACTCGAGACAGTTCTTGAGGCCGTAGTGCGGCTTCCCCTCGTGGCATTGACCGCACTTGGGGATGTTGTTCTTCGAAGCCGGGCGGTGCCCGGCGTGGCAGTCGAGGCACGAGACATCGCTCTTGTGCTTCCCGCCCGCCACCGCGATGTCCGCCGGCGGGGCCTCGTGGCACTTGACGCAATCCTCCGGCGTCAGGGACGCCTTGTCCGCCGCCTCGCCGACCGGCGGGTGAAACAGGAACAAGCAAGCGACCAAGGAAACCAGAGCGACGACCCACAACCCCCTTGAACCTCTCATGCTCCCTCCTTCACCGATGGAAAGGCGCCATGCAGCGAATCGCGAAATATTCTTATAGGGACAAGGCGGAACGGCGAAGCTGTTGCTTTATATCCGGCGGTGTTCCGGTTGTCAAGAAGAAGCGGATGCCCTACTCCCCCATCTCGCCGAGGATACGGTCCCGGAGGGTCTCGGCGATCGGGGAGGGGTATATGTCGAGGGCCCGCTCGATGCACGCGAGGGATTCCCGGTTCCGCCCGAGAGCTCTCAACGCGATCGCCTTGTTCGTCCACGCCTCGCAGCATTCCGGGTGGACTTCGATCGCCCGGTCGTAGAGGGCGATCGCTTCTCCGTATTTCCGCTCCGAGGCGAGCGTGTCCCCTTCTTTCGAATACGCATCCGCCAGAACTTCGGGGTCCATGTCGTCCCTCCCCGGCGAGAAGGCCGAAAGGCCTCCCGCCGCTACGGGCCGTTGACATCGCGCCCCTTCGGGTCGATTCGGTGTTCCCGTTCTCCGGTCCGGACTCTCGCCGTACCGTCCGCAAAGTCCCATGCATAATCGTACCGGAACGGGATCCGCGTGTCTCCCCTCGCGTCGACGAATCCCCACTTTCCTTCCCGACGCACTCGAACGACGCCGCCGGAAAAATTCCCTGCATCCTCATACATCGCCGGGATGTCGTTGTTCCCGGCCCGGTCGACGAACCCGTATTTCCCTTCCAGTTTGACGCGGGCGAGCCCTTCCGAGAAGTCCCATGCGTCGTCGTAGAGCGGGAGGATGGCCCACTTTCCCGTGTTGTCGATGAACCACCATTTCCCGTCGAGAAATCCGCCCGAGTTCACGGCTGCGAGCCCCTGGGAAAAGATATGGCCGTAGTCGTACAACGGCTGGATCACGAATGCGCCTTTCCGGTTGATGTACCCCCACTTGCCGTCGTAACTCGCCGGCGCGAGCCCTTCCGAGAAGTCCTGCGCATCTTCGAATTGCGGCAGGATCCTCACCTCCCCCTCGGGATCGATGTATCCCCATCGTCCGTTCAGGCGCACCGCCGCCAGTCCCTCCCGGAAATCCCTCGCACGCTCGTATATCGGGGGTATGATGACCGTTCGGGCGGCGTCGACGTACCCGAACAGGCCGGATCGCTCCACGGGGAACATCTCCCGTTCCGCCGGGAACCGTTCCTCAGATGCAGGGGATCGGATTTCGGCGGAGAGCGGAGACGCACGCGGTGCGCACGGCAACCCGACGGTAATGGCCGTCACCAGAAGAATCGCCGATATTCCACGCCGCCCAGTGGCCATGGCTGTCCCCTCCCCCGCCTCCTCATCGATCATTTTCGATGCAGTTTCATTATCCCACGACCTGGGAAAGGAAGGTATGCCGAACGCCGCAGAACTGGCGGGCCCACCGTTTTCTACGCTTGCCATTTCCCACATAAGAGAAGATATTGATAACGGTCGATCCACATCGGGGAGGGATGCATCGTGCCATCGACTGCGCCGGACTTGCCTGCAAGTCGCAACGGCGGGGATCTTCGGAAAACGGTATTCGGCGCGATTGCCGTAGCGGCGATCTATTTCCTATTCGCGAATATCGGCCTGTACTTCATGGTGCAGCCGGACGGCTTCTCCGGATTCTGGCCCGCCGCGGGGATATTGCCCGCGGCACTCCTGATCCTCCGGAAGAACGACCGAATCCCGACGATCGTCGCCGTGTTCGCCGTCCTTTCGGCCGCGAACGGGATGGCGGGGATCCCCCCCCGTATCGGGATCGACCGTTATCAATATCTTCTCTTATGTGGGAAATGGCAAGCT
>JAMDCN010000055.1 GCA_023489025.1 Deltaproteobacteria bacterium
AGGGCGGGACAGCATTCGTATCGCGTCAGGAGACCAAATCCGAGCGGCCGGATCTGACGGAGGCCCGAGTGGTCGTGTCGGCAGGCAGGGGGATCAAGGCGCAGGAGAACTTCAAGATGGTAGAGGAGCTTGCCGACGCGCTCAAGGCGGCGGTCGGCGCTTCACGGGCCGCGGTCGACGCGGGTTGGGCCCCCAACGACTGGCAGGTGGGTCAGACGGGGAAGATCGTTGCCCCGGAGCTGTACATCGCGCTGGGGATCTCGGGCGCCATCCAGCATGTCGCGGGGATGAAGGACAGCAAGGTGATCGTGGCGATCAACAAGGACGAGGAGGCGCCGATCTTCCAGATAGCGGACTACGGGCTGGTGGGCGACATATTTAAGGCGGTCCCGGAACTGGTCGCGGAATTGAAGAGATAAGCGGACTGGAGTGGAACGATGCCATGTATCCTTAAAACACATGATGTTGCGGTAATGCTCGATCTAAGCCCGGATGATGTAAACACCATGGCTCGGAAAGGTCTTATCAAGGGGCACAAAATCGGGAAGAGATGGCGTTTCCGGGATAAAGATGTGAATACGTTCCTCGATCATATGCGGAACCAGATGCTGTCTCGGGGGGGATTCGAAAACCTGGCCGTCAGGTGACCCGGGGAGCTTTTCCCTGCAAATCCTCCACGATCTGGTTCTTCAGGATTTTCCCCATCGCATTCCGCGGAAGTTCCCGGACGACTGTGATCTCCCTGGGACACTTGTACGAAGCCAGCCGCTCCCTGCAGTGCCCGGCGAGGACCTCCGCCGCGAGGGACCCCCGGCTGTCCTTGAGTACGACCACGGCAGCGACCTTCTCGCCGAATTCCTCGTCCGGCAGGCCGACCACCGCGGACTCCTTGACGGCTTCATGGCTTTCGAGAACGTTTTCGATCTCCTTCGGGTACACGTTGTAGCCGCCGGTGATGATCAGTTCTTTCGCTCTGCCGACAAGGTACAGCCTCCCGCCGTCCTGCGGATCCTGGTATCCGAGATCCCCCGACCTGAACCAGCCCTCTACGAAGGATTCCCGGGTCTTTTCTGGCATCCCCCAGTACCCCCGGAACACGTTGTCCCCTCGGATCCACACCTCTCCTGCGTTCCCCGGCCGGACGTCCGCCCCGTCGCTTCCGACGACCCGGATTCCCACGCCCGGAAGCGGATAGCCCACGCTCCTCGCTTTCCGGTGGGCAGGATCGATGCGGTTGGACGTGTTCATCCCGGTCTCGGTCATCCCGTATCGCTCAAGAATCCGGAATCCGGTGGCCCCCTCGAATCGGTGAAAGAGGTTGTCGGAAAGGGGGGCGGAGCCGGAGATGAACATCCTCATCCCGTGCAGATCGGGCTTTTTCTCCTGTGTCTCCCATTCGCCCATGAGCCTCTGGTAGATCGTGGGAACCGCCATGAGCAAGGTACACCGTTCCCTTGCCAGCGCCTCCCAGGCTCTTCGCGGCTCGAACTTCTCGTGCATGACGATGGTCGAGCCGGCGTAGAGGCTGCCATGCGTCGCAACGTTCAGGCCGTGTACGTGGAACAGGGGAAGCACGTGGAGGAGCACGTCCTTCTCCGTCCACTCCCATGCTTCCGAAAGAGCGAGCATATTCGACACCAGGTTCCGGTGCGTGATCATCGCTCCTTTGGACCTCCCGGTCGTGCCGGAGGTGTAGCAGATCATGGCCACGTCGTCGTCCCCCGCAGGGTAGGTGCGCCGGAACCGCGATGGCGCGCGGGCAAGCCGGTCCGGCAGGCTGCCCGCCCCGTCCGCGGTGGCACCGTCGATGAGCAGCGCCCGTACCCCTTTCAGACCCCGGATCGCGCCAGCCGCCCGCCGGTATCTCTCTCCGTCCGTGACGTAGAGGGAACTTCCCGAATCCGACAGGAAATACCCGATCTCCTCTTCCCGGTACTCGGGGTTGAGGGGGAGCGTGATCGCGCCGATCGAGAGGACCGCGAAGTGGAGGTAAAGGAACTCCATCCGCTTCGTGAGTTGGATGGCGACGCGGTCGCCTTTCCCGACGCCCTCCGCATGGAGCATGGCCGCGTAGCGCTCCACCTCCTGATCGAAGGCGTGGTAGGTGTGCGACGACCGTTCAAAAATGACGGCGGGTTTGTCGCGATGTTTGGATGCTGTTTCGGAAAGCAGTTCGGCCAGATTCATCACTTTGACTTTTTCCTTTCCCGGCTCTCTTTCCGCAACATTATTGAATCTCCCGCGTGACTTGTATTACATACCGACCATGCGGTCCTCGAATGATAATTGTGTTGACAGCCGGGTATCCCCCCGTAATAATCATGACATATAGTTGAGCATTATTCAATATTATGAACTTCGATCTATGAGAAGCGCGGGGTGGAAATCGGCCGGCGAACAGGGTGCTGGGTGAACGATTTCAGGCAACGACGCCAGTGGAAGATGAAGCGCGGAAGCGTAATCCTGCGGCTGCCGCCGGCGTGATGTAACGCTTGAAAAGAAGCCTTCATAAAGGAGACGAACAATGGAATTGGGCTTGAAAGCAAAGTCAGTTGTAGTGACGGGCGGGGGCTCCAATATCGGAAGAGCAATCGTGCTGGCTTTCGCCGCAGAAGGGGCAAGGATTACGATTGGCGATATTGATCCTGAACAGGCGGGAAAAGTTGCTGAATTGGCTCTTAAAAGAGGTGCGACCGGAGTTCAGGTGGTAAAGGCAGATGTGGCTGATTTACAACAAGTGACATCGATGTTTGCGGCAGCGAAAGACAAATTCGGTTCGGTCGACGTACTGGTAAATAACGTGGGTTGGGATAAGCTGATGTACTTTACCCAAACCACTCCTGATTTCTGGCAGAAGATAATCCAGGTCAATTACGTCGGTGTATTGAATTGCACGAAAGCGGCTCTCGACATCATGATCCCTCAACAATCCGGTGCCATCGTCTCTATCAGCTCCGATGCGAGCCGTCAAGGAGAGCCCCGGGAGGCAGTGTACGGTGGCGTGAAAGCGGCAATCAACAGTTTCATGAAAACAATTGCCAAAGAGAATGGCCGGTATGGCATTCGCTGCAACATTGTATGCCCAGGTGTGACTGTCCCGGAGGGTGGCGAGGAAGTGGGCAGCACCAGTATGTGGTCCGTTCGCGATGCGATGTTTACGGCGGAGCAGTTGGAGAAAGTGGCCAAGACGCTGCCATTGAAGAAAATCGGGCGACCGGCGGATATAGCAGGCGCAGTCGTATTCCTGTCATCGAGCGCAGCCGGATACATCACGGGCCAGGTGCTGTCGGTTTCCGGTGGGTACAGCATGATAGGTTGAGGCGGCGATGGCGCGGCAAGTAAGGGTCAATTCATGCAATTCAAGGAGGATCTGATGAATTATCAGGACATTCTTTATACCAAGGCCGACGGCATTGCGACCGTCACCATCAATCGCCCGAAATCCTATAACGCTTTTACCGCCAACACCTGCGAGGAAATCATCAAGGCCTTCCAGGACGCCGACTACGACAAGAGTATCGGCGTCATCGTCCTTACCGGGGTGGGCGACAAGGCCTTCTGTACCGGGGGAGACCTGGGAACGCATGACGGCGGTTACGGTGGCCGCGGGACGATCGGCCTGCCGGTCGAGGAAATGCAGAGCGTGATCCGGGACGTCTCGAAACCGGTGATCGCCCGCGTCAACGGTTTCGCGATCGGGGGCGGCAACGTGCTCGTTACGATCTGCGACCTCGCCATCGCTTCCGACAAGGCCCAGTTCGGGCAGGCAGGTCCTCGCGTCGGATCGATCGACGCCGGATTCGGCACGGCGCTGCTGGCGCGCGTTGTCGGAGAGAAGAAGGCCCGCGAGATCTGGTATCTGTGTCGTCGCTACAACGCCCAGGACGCGCTGCAGATGGGCCTTGTCAATGTCGTGGTGCCGCACGACCAACTCGACGCGGAAGTTCGGAAGTGGTGCGATGAGATCGTCGAGAAGAGTCCGACCGCGATCGCCTTGGCGAAGAGATCATTCAACATCGATACGGAAATGATTCGAGGGATCGGCGGATTGGCGATGCACGCCCTCAAACTCTATTACGAGAGCGCAGAATCCGCCGAGGGCGGCAACGCCTATCGTGAGAAGCGAAAGCCGGAATTTCGCAAATACGTGAAGTAATCGGTTCCCTCTCCGACGAGCCCGGGGTGTGGGATCCCATCCTCAGATGGGATCCCACGGCGTTTCCGTCAACGACGGAACGTTCGGGAAAAATTTCGCCTCAAAGGCCGGCATGGCGTGTTCGGCGATGGTTTCCGGTGTCCAACCGTCGCTGCGATGCACTGACCGAATAATCCGGATCTGGTTGAAGAAGTAGATCTCATTCGCGCGCACACCGAAGATCTGGCCCGAAACTTTGGCGGCGACGTCGCTTGCGAGATATACTGCCAGCGGAGCGATTTTGCTGGCCTCCATTTTCTTGAACTTTTCGATCCGTGCGATATTCTCGGGCGAGTCCGGGGGGATATTCGATGTCATCGCCGTCCACGCCCAAGGCGCGATGCAATTTGAACGGACGTTGTACTTCGCCATGTCCAGAGTGATCGACTTCGACAGTCCGACGATTCCCATTTTTGCTGCAGAATAGTTTGCCTGGCCGAGATTGCCGATCAGACCCGATGTCGAAGTCATGTGGATGTAGCAGCCGGATTTCTGGTTTTTGAAGTGCGGGGCGGCGGCGCGCGCAACGTAGAATGAGCCATTGAGGTGAACGTCGACGACGGCTTTCCACTCCTCTATGCTCATGTTGAAGAAAAATCGGTCCCGCGTGATGCCGGCATTGTTAATCACGCAGTCGATGCGACCGAAGTGGTCGAGTGCCGCCTGAACGATGTGGTTGGCCGAATCCCAATCGGCGAACACGCCATGCCGGCCTTTGAGTTCGCCGCCCGTTTTCCTGATTTCCTCGGCAACCTGCTGGGCCAGGTAGTCGCCCGTCCCTTGATCGCGACCGAGGTCGTTGACAACGACCTTCGCACCGTTTTTCGCAAACCCCCGCGCGAACTCGCGGCCAATGCCCGCTCCCGCGCCGGTGACCACCACCACTTTGTCCTTGACCATGTGTCCCATCCGCCTCTCCAGTCGCCACCCGTCTCCATCGGGGCGAAGACATTGCCGCCGTGAGCGGGTTTATTATGAACAATATGCGGT
>JAMDCN010000117.1:0-1340 GCA_023489025.1 Deltaproteobacteria bacterium
GGTTCAAGGTCCCGGGTACCCCTTCCGTGGTTGTTCTGGATTCGCGTACTGGGAACACGAAGACCTTGTACGGCATGTTGGAGATCACTTCGGACAACATCTTGAAAACCCTCGCGGAGGTCTCTGCCAGATAGTCCGTGGCCAGAATGATAAAGGGGACCCCGGCGAGAACCGGAGTCCCTTTAGTTTCAAGATGGTTTAGTTTCCAAATAGTGCCGAAGGCGGGACTCGAACCCCCACGGGGTGTCGGGGCTCCACAGTTACGGGGGTTGAGTGTCCGATCCCCGGATGCAATGATTCTTGCCGCAAAGGAAAGACCATGAGCGTCCTCGTGGTAATATTTACCGGTAAGAGATGCCGGACTCTGGAGAAAACATGCGGATTCTGAAATCGAACCGGAGGGATTATAAATCCTACCGGAAGATCGCGATCTTTCTTCTGCTCACGTATTTCGCGATGGGGGCCGGACTCGTCGATTCGTCCGTTCTTTGCCTCGGCAAGGACGGTCACATCGCCATCGAATCCACGGTGTCCTGTGCGTTTTGCGGAGTCCTGCCCGTTCAGCCGGAATCCCTAATTCCGGGAGGAAACCTGGCCCCCGACTGTGGCCCCTGCCAGGATTTTTCGATCACCTCCGCAAGAGAGTTTCACGGTATTGCGTTACCCCCTCCCCTCGGATCGGACAGGGGTGATCTCGCTCTTCCATCCATGGAGCCTACTGCAGGATACCGGGCTCCGATCGCATTCGCCTCTTCCGTATACGGCCCATTGGGATTACCCGATCCGATCGCTCTCCACACCCGCGCTGTCGTTCTTCTGATCTAACACCCGTTCCTCTCCGGTCTGCGTCATCGCCCTAATCGGGGGGATGACTGCGTTTCCCGTTCATCATTTCGCGTTCCGCTCTCCGGAATTTTTCGGGAAGAAGACGCGATCCATGTCGGAGGAGTCGTATGAAAACATCACGGTTATCCCTGGCAGTAATCGCGGGAGCGGCGGTTTTTCTCTGCGTTGTCTTCCAGTCCGCCGGTGGAGCGAACCCGGATCCGAAACTGTCGACTCGGCAGGAACCCGGGACTCCCGCGAAGGGCGGGAATGGTCTTGCAAGCCCCGTCCCTGCGGCGGAAGTTCAGGAACCCTCGGGAGAACTCACCCTTCGCCAGGCTCTGGAGCTGGCGCTCGCCAAAAACCCCGACCTTGCCGCGTTTTCCTGGGAAGTACGATTGGGGGATCCCAAGATCCAGCAGGCGGGTTTGATACCGAATCCCGAGCTTGGGGTCGAGTTCGAGAATTTCCTCGGATCGGGGTCGTTCAGCAAGTTCGACTCTCTGGATACAACG
>JAMDCN010000117.1:1350-5145 GCA_023489025.1 Deltaproteobacteria bacterium
CTCGATCAGGCAACTGGTGGAACTGGGCGGGAAAAGAGCTGCGCGCATCCGACTTGCGTCGGCGGAAAAGGAGATTACCCGCTGGGATTATGAGGCGAAGCGGGCCGATGTGGCGGTGGAGGTCGCCAAGTCATTCGTGGAAGTCCTTTCGGCACAGGAAAGGGTTGCTCTTGCGGCAGAGATGGCCCGTCTTGCAAAGGAGGTGCTGAATGTCGTCTCCGCGCGGGTTGCGACAGGGAAAATCTCCCCCGTGGAAGAGACGAAAGCTTCTGTCGCCTGGTCCATCAGCGGAATCGAGCTGGAACGGGCCAAGTTGGCCCTAGAGGGGGCCAGGAAGAGGCTGGCCACGACGTGGGGAAGCACCAAGCCGGTGTTTTCCAAAGCCGTCGGGCGGCTTGACCATGTAATCCCGATACCGCCTGCCGAAGACCTGGTCGGTCGGATTTCCGGCAACCCCGATATCGCACGTTGGGCGGCGGAGATCGAACAGCGTAGTGCAGTCCATGCGCAAGACCGCGCCGAACGCATTCCCAACGTAACGATCAATGCAGGAATCCGTCGTTTCAGGGAACTGGATGATACCACCTTCGTCGCCGGGGCTACCATCCCGCTCCCTCTCTTCAACCGCAACCAGGGAAAGATCCTGGAGTCGCAATACCGTATTTCCAAAGCGGAAAGTGAACGTGCAGCGGCCAGGAACAAGGTTCTCGCCGCTCTTTCCGACACCTACCAGGCGCTGGTGGCCGGATACGTGGAGGCGACAACCCTCAAGGCCGCCATCTTGCCAGGAGCCCACAGCGCATTCGAGGCCACAAGCGAAGGTTTCCGGCAGGGGAAGTTCGGCTACCTTGAGGTCCTCGACGCGCAACGGACGCTTTTCGAGGCAAGGGGCCGGTATGTTGAGGCCCTCAGTTCTTACCACAAGGCCGTCGCGGATACGGAACGGCTGATCGGTGGCGGGCTCATCGATCCATCGAAATCAAAAGAGACCAAGTGAGGGAGTACGCGATGAAGATCACGATAAACCCGTTCGGAAAGGTCCTGTTAACGTTTTTCATGGCGGCCGCGTTGCTGTGGGGGGCCGCATGCACGGGTAAAGCCCCCTCGGGGTCGGCCGAGAAAGGACACGAGGCGCAGAAGGAGACTCCGGGCGCCACCAAAGACCCGAAGGATCTTCACGGGAAGGGGGAGAAGAAGGAGCACGCCGGGGAGGACGGCCACGGGGACGAAAAGGCGATCCGCCTGACGGAAGCCCAACTGAAAGAATTCGGCATCGAGCTCGCCACGGCCGGTCCCGGCCCGCTCAAGGTTCAGGTCGAGCTTCCCGGAGAGATCGTTCCAAACGCAGACCGGGTCGCACATGTCGTTCCCCGAGTTCCCGGAGTGGTGCGCGAAGTACGGAAGGTCCTCGGGGATCGTGTTCGCAAGGGGGAGGTTCTCGTGGTCCTGGACAGCAAGGAACTGGCCGACAACAAGGCGGCTTTTCTCTCCGCGGGGGAAAAGTTGGAGATCGCCCAATCCAATTTTGCCCGGGAGGAGGACCTCTGGAAGAAGAAAATCTCGCCGGCCCAGGACTACCTGCAGGCAAAACAGGCTCTGGCTGAGGCACGGATCGAGTTTCGGTCCGCTGAGCAGAAGCTTCATGCACTCGGATTTTCGGATGCCTACATGTCAAAACTTCCATCCCATCCCGATGAATCCTACACCCGCTACGAGATCGTCGCGCCATTCGAGGGGACCGTTATCGAAAAGCACGTTGCACTGGGCGAGGCCCACAAGGAGGACGCCGATCTGTTCCGGATCGCCGACCTGAGCTCGGTCTGGGTGAACCTGGGTGTGTACCAGAAGGACATCCCGTCGGTCCGGGTGGGTCAGCCCGTCGTCATCTCGGCGGGGCACGGAATCCCCGACATGACGGGGGAGATCAGCTACGTCGGGCCGCTCGTCGGGGAGCAGACCCGGACGGCCACAGCCCGGGTGGTCCTTCCGAACCGCGGAGGGCAATTGCGCCCAGGTCTGTTCGTTACGGGGAGCGTCACCCTCAGCACCGTTCCGGTCCCGATCCTGGTTTCGAAGACCGCATTGCTGACGATCGACGAGAAGACGGTCGTGTTTGTGGAGGACGCGGACGGCTTCGAGGCCCGGGCGGTTACCATCGGCCGTTCCAACGGGACGCACATGGAAATCACCTCGGGCCTCAAGTCCGGGCAGAAGTACGTATCCGCCGGCGCGTTCACCTTGAAGGCGCAACTTGCCAAGGGGTCGTTCGGCGACGGCCACAACCACTGAGGCGGGAGAGGAGTCCCCATGCAAACACTGATCGCTTTCGTCCTCCGGAACCGCCTCCTGATGCTGGTCCTCGGCGGCCTAGTCCTGGCCGCCGGGACGTACAGCTATACCCGGTTGCCCGTGGACGCCTTCCCGGACGTAACGCCGAACCTCGTCCAGGTGTTCACGGAAACGGGGGGGCTTGCACCGGAGGAGGTGGAGAAGTACGTCACCTACCCGGTCGAGGTCGCCATGAGCGGCCTCCCCAACCTCAAGGAGGTCCGGTCGGTCTCCAACTTCGGGCTCTCGGTGGTGAACATCTACTTCGATGACGGGACCGAAATCTACCTGAACCGGCAATTGGTCAACGAACGGCTCCAGATCGCCCGCGAAGAGATCCCGAAGGGGTTCGGGGACCCGGAGATGGGCCCCGTTTCCACGGGCCTCGGCCAGATCCTCTTCTATTTCGTGGAGGACGATACCGGCAAGCGGACACCCCAGCAGATCCGGGAAATCCAGGACTGGCTGATCAAATTCAATCTCCAGACCGTGAAAGGGGTAACCGAGGTCCTCTCCCTCGGAGGCGACGTGAAGCAGTACCAGATCCGCGTCCGCCCGATCGACCTACTTCGGTACGACCTTTCCCTAGGCAACATTGTTGAAGCCGTCAAGGCGAACAACTCCAACGTCGGGGCACAGTTCATCGTCAAGAACGCGGAGGAGTACATCGTCCGGTCGGTCGGGCTTGCCGAGAAGATCCCCGATCTGGAAAACATTGTCCTCAAGTCCAAGAGCGGGACTCCCGTATTTCTACGGCAGGTGGCCGATGTGTCGACGGGCGGCGAAGTCCGTCGCGGCTTGGCGACAATGAACGGGAAGGGAGAAGCGGTGGTCGGCATGGTCCTGAAGCTGATCGGGACCAACACCTCGACCGTGATCAAGGATGTGAAGGAGAGGATGGACAAGATCAACAAAGTCCTACCCCCGGGGATCAAGGTGGTCCCGTATTACGACCAGGCGACGTTGGTGGCCAAATGCGTCCGGACGGTCACCAAGGCTCTGATCGAGGCGGTCATCCTTATCGTGCTGATCCAGCTACTGATGCTGGGCGGGATCCGGCCGAGCATTGTGGTGTTGGCCGCCATCCCCTTTTCGCTTGGGTCTGGGGGTTGTTTTCCTTCTCCACTCGTCATTTCCGCCAACCTCATGTCCCTCGGGGGACTGGCGATTGCCCTCGGCCTCCTGGTGGACGGCTCGGTGGTCATGGTCGAGAACGTGGATCGGACGATCCGGGAGGAAGATCCGGAGGAACCCCTTCCTCATGTGATTCTCAGGGCGTGCTCGGAGGTGGCACGCCCCATCGTCCTGTCGCTGCTTATCATCGTGATCGTATTCCTGCCTCTGTTCACCCTGCAGGGGGTGGAGGGGAAGACCTTTCGTCCGCTGGCGCAGACGATGGCGCTGGGGATGTTCGGGTCGTTGTTGTTTTCCGTTCTCCTGACGCCGGTCCTGGCCAGCCTTCTCATG
>JAMDCN010000163.1 GCA_023489025.1 Deltaproteobacteria bacterium
TCTGTGTTCTCTCAAAGGTACTTCGAGGAGCTCTCTTCGATGATTCCGGTTCCCTCCCTGCTGGTATTCGATGACTGCCATCGGATGCGGGAGGAATCCGCGTTCTTCGAGACGCTCCGGGAGGGGATCTTCCGGCTCGCGCCGGGGATCGGCGCCGTCCTCATCAGCCGCAGCGACCCCCATCCCTCCTTCGCGCGGGACCGGGCCAACCGGCACATGGAGACGTTCGGGTGGAAGGATCTCCGGCTGACCATCGAGGAAGCGGCGGGGATCACGAAGCTTCAGCGGAAGGAGAAACCTGCACCCGAGTTCGTGAAATACCTTTTCGAGCGGACGGACGGCTGGGCGGCGGGCCGTGTGCGGCTGGCAGACGATGGTCGAAGCGGTGGACGTGCATACGACCGGCCTCGGCGGCGACAGCTATGTGCGGCTGGACGAGGAGCGCCGGGGCTTTCTCCTGCGGACGGCGTTTCTTCCCCGGATGACGGCGTTAATGGCGGAGAAGTTGACGGGGGTGGAGCGCGCCGGTTCGATCCTGTCGGAGATGAACCGGCAAAACCAATTCACCAAGAAGAATCTGCAGAGGGAGCCGGTCTACGAGTATCACGACCTCTTCCGGGAGTTCCTTCTCGAACGGGCGGTGGCAGTGTATTCCGGGGAGCAACTTTCAGAAATCCGCAAAACTGCCGCCACTCTGCTGGAAGAGTCCGGATACGTTGAGGATGCCTCGGTACTTCTCCGCAAATCAGGGGATTGGAACGGGCTATCGCGGCTGATCCTGTCCCAGGCCGCATCCCTCGTAGAGCAGGGGCGGTACCAGACGCTGCTGGAGTGGCTGGGGGCACTTCCATACGAGGTTCGCGAAAACAACCCGTGGCTGCTCTATTGGAACGGCGTCTCTCTCATGCCCTTTTCTCCCACAGAGAGCCGGTCCCGTTTCGAGGAGTCATTGCATTCGTTCGACGCGCGGCAGGAAGCGGCCGGAGTATTCCGTTCCTGGGCTGGCGTGGTCGAATCCATCGTCTTGCCGATGGACAATTTAACGCTTGTCGACACCTGGATTTCCCTCCTCCCACGCCTCCTCGAAAAGTACGGCGGTCTCCCGTCCGGCGCGCTCGGGGATGAGATTACGTGCGGAATGTACAGAGCGCTTTCTTTTCGGCAGTACCCACGGGCCGACATGGAGTTCTGGACTCCCCGCGCCCTTGCCGTCGCACAGACCTGCGAGGACGCGCGCCTGAAATTCCTTTTGACCATCGGTATCTGGACTACCTATCTCACGAAGGACACGCGGGGGGCGGAACAGGTCCTTGCTTCGTTGAGGGAACTCCTCAAGCAACCGGATGTAACGCCGTTGATGCGCCTATTGGTCGATATGCTGGACGGGATTTTATTACTTGTCACCGCGCGACACGAGAGGTGTCTGCAAGTTACGACCGACGGGCTTGCCTTTGCAGAAAACCTGGGGGTCCATATCGTGGATCCATTCCTTGAGGCCTACAGCGCGATGGCTGCGTTGAAGCTTGGCGATTTCGAAACCGCGAACCGGTGTTTCGACAGGATGACGGTTACCCTGGGCACAATGAAGCCGCTTCCCTCGGGCCTGTTTCACTGCATCGCCGCCTGCGAAGCACTGCATCGGCGCGATCTGGTGAAGGCAGCCTTTCATTCGAGAGAGTGCCTGAGACTGTGGGAGGAGAGCGGGTTCACCACCCACATTCCCAGCGCGCATATCCTTGTGGCCCACGTTTCCCACGCGCTTCACGAGGACAAGGAAGCAGCCCGGCATATGGAAGAGGCGCGTCGCATCGGCACTGAGACGGAGATACCTATCGGTGTTTGGCTCTCGTATTTGACCGAAGCGTATTTCCATCTCGAACGAAATGACGACGCGTCGGCGATTGCTCCCCTTAAAAAGGGCCTGCAGATCGGTGTCGAGAACGGACTGGTCGGGACGACGCTCTGGCTGCCGGACTTATTCGAAAAAGTCGCCGCCAAGGCACTCGAAGAGGGGATCGAGGTCGACTACATCCGGGATTTTATCCGGCGGCACCGCCTCGTTCCGGACCCTGCGAATCCCGACTTGGAGCAGTGGCCCTGGGCGGTGAAGGTATACACGTTGGGGCGGTTCGGTCTCCTTGTGGACGACCGTCCCGTCGAGTTCGGCCGGAAAGTCCAGCAACGACCGCTGGCGCTCCTGAAGGCATTGGTCGCTCTCGGCGGGCGCGGGGTGCCCGAGGCGCGGCTTTCCGAGCTTCTCTGGCCGGATGCCGACGGCGATCTGGCCCACCAATCCTTTACCGCTGCTTTGAGTCGCCTGCGGAAGCTCCTGGGAAAAGAGGAAGCCTTGGTGCTCAAGGAGGGGCACCTTTCCCTCTCGAACCGGTACTGCTGGGTCGACGCCTGGGCCTTCGAGCGATTTCTGGGGCAGGCGGAGAAAGCGAGGAGTGAGGGGAAGGCGGCAACAGGGTTCTACAAGAAGGCACTGGCCATCTACAGGGGGCCCTTCCTACCCTTCGAGGAATATCCCTGGGCGGTGTCGCTTCGCGAGAAGCTTCGTTGCGGATTCCTGGGGGCAGTTACACAAATGGGGAGGTGCCATGAAGAAGCGGGGCGGTGGGAGGAGGCGGTCTCCTTCTACGGAAAAGGCCTCGAAGCCGACGACCTGGCCGAGGAGCTCTACTGCCGGTTGATGATCTGTCACCTCCGGCAAGGGCAGGAAGCGAAGGCCCTCTCCGTCTATAAGCGGTGTCGAAATACGTTATCGTCCGTTCTCGGGGTGGAACCTTCGGCCGAGACCCGGGCCATCGCGGCTTCGCTCGGTCGTCCCACGGTTTGATCCCTTTCCCTACGAAACCGCAGCGGGAATAAGCTACCCCTAAAGGTATTTCGCAGGGTTTCGCTCGAATACGTTTTCCCCAATTTATCCCCCGAATCCGTCACCAATCCGTCACCCGCCCCGCGCTATTTTCGTAACCAGAGGGACGACCGTGTCGGAACCTATGCCCCGCCGGTCGGACATGCCACTTACAGAAGGGGGGTGATGGAAGCGATTGGCGGGTCGCGCCTCGTGGGATCGGCGGGACAAAACGTCAAACTATTGCTTAACGGCATGGGAAAGGAGCTTGCCATGAAAAGGATCGTTTTTGCATTCTGCATTCTACTCATTGCGGTTACATCGGCAGTGGCCGGCAGCCAAGATTTCATCGGCGTACTGAACGACGCTCCCTACAAGATTCGCGTGCCGGATAACTGGAATGGCGTGTTGCTTCTCCACGCACACTGGTATTATCAGACCTCGATTTTTCCCACGGAGGCCGAAGCCGCCCACAGCGCGGCTCTGGAGAGTTTCCTGCTCGATAGAGGGTATGCCCTGGCGGGATCGACCTTCAGGGGTACCGGATGGCAGGTAAAGGAGGGAACGGAAGACCTCAAGGCGCTCTTGGATCTTTTCAACGAACTTGTAGGAAAACCGAAGAAAAGAATCCTTATGGGCTATTCCGCGGGAAGTGTGATCGCACTGAAAAGTGCGGAAGAGGTTCCCCTGTATGACGGTGTTATCCCGATGTGCTCTATCGTGGGAGGCTCTGCGCTGGACCGGGATGTTGCCTTTGCATACGCGTATGCCACCGCATTCGGATGGCCCTCGGACTGGGGCCCCTGGTACGATGCCAGAGACGGCCTGAACTTCGACAGGGACGTTTTACCGCTTTTAGTGAGCCAGCTCATCATCCTCAGCAACCCCAACGATCCTCGCTTCATCGAGACCTTTGGAAAGTTTGAGTTCATCCGCCTCCTGTTCGACTTGCCTTTCGACGGGTTTTATCAGCCCCCTTCCCAGTCTCTTGATCCACGCCCTGCGGCGGGCTTCCTGATGTACGCAACTACGGAGGTGAAAGCGGAGGTCGAGGCAAAAGCAAAGGGGTACATTTACGAGAACGCCGGTCGGGTCTACTCACTCTCGCCGGAAAAAAAAGGGTACCTTGCCTCCTTGGGAGTAAACGCAGATCAGCTTCTGGACCAGATGGACAAGGGGGCTACGATCTTAATGGCGAATCCGCAAAAGCATTATGGCGAAAAATATTTCTCCCCAACTGGGGACCTGATCATGCCCGTGTTGTCCGTCCATTCAAAGAATGACCATGTCTACCCCACCTACTTTGAAACCAAGTTGTTGGAAAAGGTGCAGTCTGCAGCCAGTGAAGACCTTCTCTTGCAGGTATATACGGACGACGTCGGGCACTGCTTTTTCACGAACGAACAGAATCTCCGCGCGATACAAGCAATGGAAAAATGGCTGGATACAGGCCAGAAGCCTAATTCCAGCGATGACACATTATTCCCGACTTCAGAGGGTTTTGACCACAACCATGTACCAGGCCCCTTTCCCGTAGGGAGGCAATAAAGGAGGCAGCCCCCGGAAATCTCAAATCGGCTCAAAGGAATCGTCGGGCGCGTGGGAGAGCCATGGAAAGCTACGTCGTTCGCATCTATCGCCGTGGAGGCAAGAAGTCCCGCGTTCTGATCGGGACCGTAGAGGTGGCGGGGACTGAGAGAAAGATGGCTTTCTCGAATATCGAGGAGCTGTGGGAAATCCTCCGGCGCGGGAAGGGCCGTGATCTTTGCGCCCCGCCGTCTCCGCGACGCCGTTTACGGAAGGAGGTGATGAGAGCGACGGCCACGTCAGACCTCGAGGATTCCGCGGAGGGAGTCCGTCAAACCAAGCCCACCGTAGGACATTGAAAGGGGGAGAATTCGATGAAAAGTCTTTTGTCGATTACTCTGGTCATGCTCCTGTCCTCCACCATGTTTTTCACGGTCGTATACGCAGGGGAACACGAACTTGTGAAACCCACGAAGGGGACGTGGAGTGGTGTAACTTACTTCTTGGGTCCAACCGCTAGCTACCCTGCCACTATGATCCAAGCAATCGGGAAGGGGGTCATGACACTTACGGGTGAGAGCCAATGGATCGCCGAGCCTGCCTGCCTCGATGCGTCCGGGTTCGCCAGTGGACCCGCGGTTATCATCGCGGCTAATGGTGATCAGATTAACTTGATGACTGGAATACAGTTCATCCCTGATCCCTCCGGAACGGCCGTGAAAAACATGGTGGA
>JAMDCN010000147.1 GCA_023489025.1 Deltaproteobacteria bacterium
CTCCTTCGTGCTCCTCGACGGAGTGTCCACTACGCCTGCGGTGCCCGAAGTTCGCGCGCCTTGTATCCACGCCCGTCTCCACCGTCTCGCGACGAACCCCGGTGAGAAATGCGGGCTAATAGGGCTTGCCGTCGAGCCCGACCCGGGCGGCCGTGACGATCCGGTTTCGTCCCTGCTCCTTCGCGGCGTAGAGCGCCTCGTCGGCGACGCGGATGAGCTCGGAGGTCGACTCGCCGTCCTCGGGGAACGTGGCGACGCCGCCGCTGATCGTGACCCGGACGGGGGCGTCGTGGCCGGGGAGCTGGAAGAGGGTCGAGGCGACCAGCTCGCGGATCCGGTCCGCGTTCCTGGCGGCCTGGTCCTTGCCGGCGGAGGTCATCATCACGACGAATTCCTCGCCTCCGTATCGGGCCAGGAGGTCCGACCGCCGCGTGGTTCCGCGCAGCATCTCGGAGATCCGCTTCAGGACGACGTCCCCGGCCTGGTGGCCGTACGTGTCGTTGACCTTCTTGAAGTGGTCGATGTCGAAGACCGCGAGCGAGATCGGCTGCCCGTAGTTGCGCGCCTGGCGCAGCTCCGCCTCGAACCGGCCTGCGAAGTGGGCCCGGTTGGGAATGCCGGTGAGGTGGTCCGTGGCCGCCCGGTGGTCCGCCGAGACGACCACGCTCATGTTCCGGAGCGCCCAGGCCACCAGGTCGCCCAACATCGAGGCGTAACGCCGGTCCTTGGCCGAGGGCGACGCGCTGCCGGCGACGACGATCGCGCCGAAGACGTGGTCCCCCCAGATCACGGGGATCACGAGATCGGGCCGGATCCCCGCGGCTTCGAGCGCCGACGGGCCCGGCAGCCGGCCCTCCCGTCCCGCGCGGTATTCGTCTTCCATCACGACGACCTGCCCCTGGACGGCTGCGCCGAGCATTCCCTCGGAGGGCGAGAAGGGACGGTTTCCCCGCCAGTCGGGCGGGAATCCCGCCCCTTCGAAAAGGACCATCGCGCCGTCGCTCTTGCGGGGGGCGAAGAATCCGACCTGCAGGGACTTGAAGAAATCCTTCACGGCCCGGACGGCGATCGCCGGGATGGCCGTCGAGGTCTGGGCCGTTCCCAGGTTCCGGACGATGACCGGGATCATCGTGGTCACGGCGGCCGCCTGGGACCGCTCCTCCTCCATCTTGTGCAGATCCCGGGAGAGCTCGGCGACCTTGCGCCGGAGGACCGCCTCCTCGTCGCTCGAGGTCCGGGTCTGCGATCCGCGGGACACGCGTCCCCAGAGGAATCCGAGGACCCCGCCGACGACCCCCCCGAACAGAACGGCGGCGGCGAGCAGGAGCGGGAGCGCCATGTCGTCTCCTCGCGCGGAGGATTCGTGGTCGTGTTATCGGCAGAACAGGGGAAAAACCTCAGTCCGGGAATTCCAGCAGGTCCCCGACCTCGGTTCCCGACCTCTCGATCGCGCCCGCCGGGAGCTCGAGGACGCCCCGGGCGTCCCGGTGGTATCGCGAGAAGCGGTTCCTCGGGAAGGTGCTGTACAATGCGACGACCCGCATCCCGGCGTCGACGAAGAGGGCGTCGAAGGGGAAGCGCATCCCGACGGAGTGGATGCTCCGGCAGGGGCAGATCCACAGTCCTTCCCCCTCGCGGAGCGGGCTCCTGCCCAGCAGTCCCCGGCTGCGGGCCGCGAACGTCTCGGCCCGGCGGATGGCGTTCCCCAAGAGCCGGTCCCTGGTCACGTTGCGCGCGATCATCGAGTTCCTTTTCCTAACAGTAGCAGATCGGCGTCCCCGGACAACTGCTAACATGAGTTGATGGTTTCCGATCGGTTGCCGCGGCTCCGGGAGAGCGCGGATCGACTCGTTGCCCGCCTTTCCGAATGCGACATCTGCCCGCGGCGGTGCCGCGTGGACCGCACGAAGGGGGGGGCGGGCGTCTGCCGGATCGGCCGGCACGCCCGGGTCGCCTCGTTCGGCCCGCACTTCGGGGAGGAGTCGCCGCTGGTGGGCCGGAGCGGTTCCGGCACGGTCTTCTTCTCCGGCTGCAGCCTCCGGTGCGTCTTCTGCCAGAACTTCGACATCAGCCACCGCGGGGAGGGGGAGGACGTCACGGCGGAGGGGCTGGCCTCCATCTTCCTCGCCGTCGCCCGGACGAGGTGCCACAACCTGAACCTCGTCACCCCCACCCACGTCGTCCCGCAGATCGTGGAGGCGCTCGCCCTGGCGGTCGAGCGCGGTTTCTCGCTGCCGGTCGTGTACAACTGCGGCGGCTACGAGAGCGTGGAGACCCTTCTGGCGCTCGAGGGGATCGTCGACATCTACATGCCCGACGTCAAGTTCCTGGAGCCGGGGTCCGCCGGGCGGTACTGCAATGCCCCCGACTACCCGGAGGTCGCCCGGGCGGCGGTCCGGGAGATGGTTCGGCAGGTCGGCCCCCTGGAAATCGGCCCCGACGGGGTCGCCCGGAAAGGACTTCTCGTCCGGCATCTCGTCATGCCGGCGGACGTCTCGACCACGCGGAGGGTGATCGACTTCCTGGCGGAGGAGATCGGGACGGACACGTACCTGAACCTCATGGACCAGTACCGGCCGTGCGGGCGCGCCCCGGAGTTCCCCGAGATCGCGCGGCGGATCGCGCCGCAGGAGTGGCGAAACGCCCGCGAGTACGCCCTGGGCCGGGGCCTTGCGCGCCTCGACGGGGAGTGAGGCCGGCGGGCGGGAAGGGGATCGATGGACCCTCTTGTCAGGGATTATCTCGAGGCGATCTTCCGGGCCGCGGTGACCGCGGTCGATCCCGGTCGCCTGGTTTCCGCGGTCCTCGAGGTCGACACCGGGGGAGCGATCTTCCGGCGCGGGATGGGAGCGGAACCGGTTCGCGTGGCGTGGGACGCGGTCCGGAACGTCTACCTCGTGGGCGGCGGAAAGGCCGGTCGCGCGATGGGCGAAGCCGCCCTCGCGACGCTCGGGGGACGGGTCTCGGCGGGCGTCATCGCGGGGCCGCGAGGGGAGGGGGGCGGCGCCGGGGCGGTCCGGTTCGTCGAGGCCGGGCACCCGCTCCCGGACGCGGGGAGCCGGGACGCGGCCCGGGAGATGATGGCGCTCCTCCAGAACGCGGCGCAGGACGATCTGGTGATCGCCCTCGTCTCGGGAGGAGGGTCTGCGATGATCTCCGCGCCGGCGGAGGGGATCCCTCCAGGGGACAAGGAGTCGACGCTCCGCCTGATCCTGCGCTCCGGGGCGGACATCGCGGAGTTCAACGCGGTCCGGAAGCACCTGTCGCTGGTAAAAGGGGGCCGCATGGCCATGGCGGCCGCCCCCGCCCGCGTGTGGGGCCTCCTGCTCTCGGACGTCCCGGGGGACGATCCGGCCGTCATCGCGTCGGGGCCCTTCTCCCCCGACCCGACGACTTGCCGCGACGCCCTGGACGTCCTCTCCCGGCGAAAGATCCTGGCCGAGGTCCCGTCGACGGTCCGATCCCTTCTCGAGGCGGGCGCGGCGGGGAGGGTCCCGGAGACCCCGAAGCCCGGAGACCCGGTGTTCGACGCGGTGGCCTGCGCCGTCGTCGGCTCGAACCGGACGGCGCTGGAGGCGGCGGCCGAGGCCGCGCAGGAGGATCCGTCGGCGACCGTGCTCGTGCTCCCCGGTTTCCTGCGAGGGGAGGCCCGGGAGTGCGCCCGCTCGTTCGTGGAGGAGCTGCGCCGGGCGGGGTGCCGCGAGTCCCCCCCGCGCGCGATCGTCCTCATCGCGGGCGGGGAGACCACGGTGACCGTCCGCGGAAAGGGGAAGGGGGGGCGCAACCAGGAGTTCGCCCTCGCGGCCGCGATCGCCCTGGACGGCGAGGAGCGGATGGCCGTCCTGTCGTGCGGCACGGACGGGATCGACGGGCCGACCGACGCCGCCGGCGCCGTGGCCTTCGGCGACACCTGCGCGCGCGCCCGGGCGAAGGGGCTTTCGCCGCGGGCCCGGCTCGACGACAACGACGCCTATCCGTTTTTCGCGGACCTGGGAGACCTGATCCGGACCGGCCCCACCGGGACCAACGTGGCCGATCTCGCCGTCGGCGTGGTCGCGCCCCGGCGGCCGTAAGCGGCCGGGGCGACCGGCGGGGGAGGACACGGCGCCATGGGCCGCGAAGAGATGGAAAGGCGGTACGGCCGGCCCGGGACGGGGGCGGACACGATCCCGGTCGGAGGCGTTCCCTGCCGGCTCAAGAAGATCCTCGCGAAATGGATGATGGACGTCCCGGAGGTCTGGACCATCGACGGGGGCGTCCTGGAAGAAGGCCGCTACTGGATCCGGTTCCTCGATGCCGACGACCGGTGCATCGTGGTCTTCGAATTCGACGGCGATTACGACATCCTCTCGGAGATGCGCGTCGACAGCATGGAGTGGGAGGGGGAGGACTTCTTCAAGTCCCGCACGCGATGACCGGATCGAGAAGACGAAGGCGGCGATAATGTCCTCGAGATCATGCTCGCCAAGCTTGAGGAACTTCGCAGCGAAGCCGGGCGCAATAAAAGGCAGGGATGAACAGGGGGGGGCGGCACGATGACCCTCCGTTTCCTACCAGGAAGACTGGCGGAAGTCGCCGGATACTTTCTCCGGCTCGGCATCACGGCCTTCGGCGGCCCCGCGGCGCACATCGCCATGATGCACGACGAGGTCGTCAATCGGCGGAAACGGCTGGACGACCAGCGCTTCCTTGACCTGCTCGGTGCGACGAATCTCATCCCCGGCCCGAATTCCACGGAGATGGCGATCCATCTCGGTTCCCTGCGGCCGGATGGGCCGGCCTGATTGTCGGGGTTTCTGTTTCATCGTTCCCGCCGTGGTTATCGTGGCGGCGTTGGCGTGGGCCGGCGGGTTGCTGGACGGCGTCACCGTGGCGTCGTTGGGTTTGATGGCCGCCGTGACCTGGCAACTGGGCCGAGCTTCGTTCGTGGACTTGCCGACTATTGCGATCGGTCTCGTTTCCGCGGTTTTGCTTTTCCGTTTCAAAGTCAATTCGACATGGCTGGTGGCGGGGGGAGCGGCGATCGGGCTGCTGGGCATGCTCCTTCGATGAGCTCAGGGGAGGCCGGCGGTCGGCTGAACCTGCGCCAGCATCTTCTGGAATTCCCTATAGGAAGTTTCTTTTTTCGCGGTCTCGCCAGGAGGGTACTTCCCTCTTGGCCGGCCGTCGTGATTCCGTGGTCGGGGTCGGTCTGTCCGACATCAAGAACCCCGCTGCGCCGCCCGCCGCAGCTTCCGTCGGCCTTTTGCCGCCAGTATACTCACCATGGGACGGGAATCCACTCGAACCCCGCGCATACGCCGGGCGTGGAAGGGGATGGGGAGCCTCCAGGGGACCTTTCTCTCCGCGTTCGCGCTCGGCATGGTCATCGCGCTGACGGGACGTTTCCGGGGCCCCGCCGCGGAGACGATGGTCTTCATCGTCATGGGGGTCGTCCTCGTCTTCAAGCCCCTCGAAGTGCAGCCATCTCCCCTCCTCCCGGCGCCTTGACAGGCTGGACTTCGGGCTGGTAGAGTGAATTTTAGCACTCTCCAGCCGAGAGTGCTAATGACCGCGAACGGACGAGGGCATGAAGGCGCTTTTGGACGACCGCGACGCACAGGTCCTGCGCATCGTGGTGGAGGATTACGTTTCGACCGCCGAGCCGGTCGGCTCCCGGACCATCTCCAAGGAGATGGGCAACCTTTTCTCGCCCGCCACGATCCGGAACATCATGGCGGACCTCGAGGAGATGGGGTATCTCGCCCAGCCGCACACCTCCGCGGGACGGATTCCCACGGGCGCCGGGTTCCGGTATTACGTCGACTACCTGCTCGCCCGGCGGGAGCTGGCCCGCGCGGACCGGGACCGGCTTGCGAGGATGGCGGGGGAGGAGGATGCGCCCGCGGAGGAGATGGTCCGCCACGTGAGCCGGATCGCCTCCAACATCTCGCGGCAGGCGTGCGTGGTGATCCTCCCCCAGTCCGTGCACCAGCCGCTCCACTCCATCAACCTGGTCCGGGCGGGCGCGGACAGGATCCTGGTCATCGCGGTGCTCCAGGGCGGGTGGGTCCAGCACCGGGTGATCGAGGGGGAGAACGGGCTCACGCCCGAGGATATCGAGAAGATCAACAACTACCTGAACTCGTTTGCGGTGGGGCTCACGCTGCCGCAGCTCCGGGCGAAGGTCCTCCGGGAGATGAAGCAGGAGAAGGCCCGCTACGACCGCCTGATCCGGCGGGCGCTCCTGTACAGCGCCCGGATGCTCGCCGACTCGGACGACGCCGAGGTGTATGTCGAGGGGCGCGCCAACATCCTCGACCAGCCCGAGTTCATGGAGGACCTCCAGAAGCTCAAGCGGATCCTGCGCGCCTTCGAGGAGAAGAGCATCGTCGTGCGCCTCCTCGACCGGGCGATCGAGAGCGGGGCCGTCCAGATCTCCATCGGCCCCGAGAACGAGCTCGAGGAGTTCCGCGACGTCTCGGTCGTGGCGTCGGGGTACCGGCGGGGGGAGTCGGCCGTGGGGGGGATCGGGCTGATCGGTCCGGTCCGGATGGACTACCCGCGCGTGATCCCGCTCGTGGAGCACGCGGCGCGGCTGCTGAGCTCCCTGTTCGAGCATCGATAGGCGGGACATTCCCCTGCATCGCATGAAATCACCTGCATCCGGAAGGAGAGGGACGGATCATGGCTGACAAGGACAAGGATCTGCCGGAAGAGGTCGCGGCCCCGGACGCGGGCCCGGACGAAGGCCCGGACGAAGGCCCGGCGGAAGGGTCCGTCGAGGCGCCGCCGCCCCGGGAAGCCGGGGACGAGATCGCCGAGCTCAAGCGCCGCTACATGTACCTCGCGGCGGAGTTCGACAACTACCGGAAGCGCGTCTCCCGCGAGAAGGAGGGCCTCGTCGCGTTCGGCAACGAGCGGCTCCTCCGGGCGGTCCTCCCCGTCCTGGACAACCTGGAGCGGGCGATGGCGCAGGAGGGCGGGGAGGCTTCCGCGGAGGCGATCCTCTCGGGCGTCCGGATGACGTACGAGCAGCTCCTCGCGGAGCTCAGGAAATTCGGGCTGGAGCAGGTTCACGCGTCCGGGAAGGTTTTCGACCCGGGCCTGCACGAGGCGATCGCCCGGGTGCCGTGGGAAGGGGAGCCGGAGGGGACGGTCCTCACCGAGGAGCGCAAGGGATACCTCCTCAACGGCCGGCTCCTGCGTCCCGCCCAGGTGACGGTCGCGATCCGGCCGCCGGCGGCGGCCGGGAGCCCGGGCGGCGACGGTCCGGACGCGTCCGGCCGGGAAGACTGACGTGTCGAAACGGGACTACTACGAGGTCCTGGACATCCCGCGCGGCGCTTCGGTCGAGGAGATCAAGAAGGCGTACCGGCAGCTCGCCCTCCAATACCACCCCGACCGCAACCCCGGCCGCAGGGAGGCCGAGGAGAAGTTCAAGGAGCTCAACGAGGCCTACTCGGTCCTGTCCGATCCCCAGAAGCGGGAGCAGTACGACACCTTCGGGCACACGGGCCCCGCGGGCCAGGGGTTCGGCGGGTTCGCCGATTTCGGCTTCCCCGGCGTCGAGGACCTCCTGAACGACTTCCTCGGATTCGGCGCGTTCTTCGGCGGTGGCCGCTCCCGAAGCAGCCGCGGCGTGGACCTCCGCTACAACCTCACGATCTCGTTCCACGAGGCGGCGTTCGGCGCGGAGAGGGAGATCACGGTCCCCCGGACCCGCTCCTGCCCGGAGTGCGGGGGAAGCGGCGCGCGGAAGGGGACGGGCCCCGAGCGGTGCCCGGCGTGCAACGGGCGTGGGCAGGTCACCATCCAGCAGGGGTTCTTCGCCCTCTCGCGGCCGTGCGGGCGGTGCCGGGGGACCGGCCGGGTCATCAAGGAACGTTGCCCGAACTGCGGCGGCGGGGGAACGGTCCGGGAAACGCGCACCCTCAAGGTCAGGATCCCGCCCGGCGTCGACACCGGGACGCGCCTCAAGCTCCGGGAGGAGGGGGAGGCCGGCCGCGGCGGCGGGCCTCCGGGCGACCTGTACGTCGTCCTGACCGTGGAGGACCATCCCCTCTTCGTCCGGGAGGGAGCCGACCTCCACTGCGAGGTCCCCGTCACCTTCCCGCAGGCGGCGATGGGCGCCGCCATCGAGGTCCCGACCCTGGGCGGGAAGAGAACGTTCACGATCCCCGCCGGGACGCAGTCGGGGCAGACCTTCGTGCTCAAGGGGGAAGGGGTCGCCGTCCTCAACTCGGGCCGGCGCGGCAATCTCGTGGTGCACGCCGTCATCGACGTCCCGAAAAGACTGACGAAACGGCAAAGGGAGCTTCTGGCCGAGTTCCAGGAGCTCGCGGAGGCGGCGCCGGGGCCCATCTCCCGCACCTTTTTCGACAAGGTGAAGGAGATCTTCGGTTGAGGAGGGCGCTCGCCGGGTTGGTCGCCGCGCCGCTTCTCCTCCTGGCCGCGGCCTGCTTCGCAGCGCCCCCGGAGGAGCCGCCGCCGCCCCTGCCGTCGCCGCTCGACGTGGTTCCGGTCGCCAGGCCGGGCGGCCCGCCGGGGCCGGAGAAGACGATCCCGATCGTCCCCTTCTGGCGCGCGGAAAGCGAGTTCCAGGCCGGGCGGTTCGAGGAGTCCCTTTCCCACGACCTCGAACTGGCCTACAACTACGCCGACGACGAGCGGAAGGGGTTCGTCTGGATGCGCGTGGGGGAGATGCTCCTGGCCCAGGGGAACCACGAGGCCGCCCTCTCGGCCGCCCGGAAGGCCGTCTCCCTCTCGCGGGCGCGGTTCTTCGTCCTGGCCGCGATGGACCTCGAGTTCCGCGTCTTCGAGGCGACGCGGATGTGGCCCGAGGCCCGGCAGATCGCTCTCTCCCTGCTGGACCAGGGGTACATCGGCGCCAGGCCGTCCCGCCTTCAGGCGGCGGTCGCACGCGCCGACGCGGCGGAAGGGAAGGCCGTCTCCGCCCTGGCGGCGTACCGTCGCGCCATCGCCGCGGCCGCATCTCCCGAGGAGGGGGCGAAGCTCGAAGCCGAGCGGGACGCGCTGATCGACGGGATGGACGGCATTCCGGCGCTGCAGGAGGCGGCGGAAGGCGAGGAGGATCCCGCCGTCAAGGCGCGCCTGTTCCTCGGGCTCGGGCGGCTCGCCGCCCGGAAAGGATTCTCCGGCATGGCGGCCTACGCTTTCGAGCGGGCCGCCCGGGCGGGCGGTCCGAAGGGGCTTGAGGCGGCGGAGCTGCTCTACCGGCTCGAGAAGATCATCGCGACGCGCCAAAAGATCGTCGGGCTCGTCCCGCTTTCGGGGAAGCTTGCCGACATCGGGTTCTCCGTCCTCGCAGGGGCGGAGGTCGCGGTGCGCCGGGGAAACCCGGGGAACGGCGATCGCAAGTCTCCGGTCATCCTCTGGGTGGACACCGGCGGCCAGCCGGAGCGCGCGCGGAAGGGGTTTTCGGATTACGCGGCCGACCGGACCGTGATGGGATTCCTGGGACCGGTGACCGGCGACGAGGGGCGCTCCGTGGGGGCCGCCTTCGGCCCGAAGTCTCCCCCCGTGCTCTACCTCGGCCAGAAGAGCGTCCTCGAGAAGCCGTTCCTGTATCCGTTCGGCCTGATGCCGAAGCAGGAGGCGCGCGCCGTCCTGTCCCATCTCGTCCGGAGCGGCCGCAACGATCTCCTCCTGCTCTACCCGGAGAACGGCTACGGGCGCGGCTTCGCGGAGGCGGTTGCATCCGTCGCGAGGGAGACCGGCGCGCGGATCGCCCGGTCGATCTCGTATTCTCCCGACACGAGAGACTTTACAAATGTCATCCGGAAGGCGGTCGGGAATGCGACCTTCGAGCGTCGGTCCCGGGCGAAGGAAAAGGGGAAGGGGATGAAGCTCCGGCCGGGAGGCATCGTCATCGCCGACCGGTGGGACCGCGTCTTCCTCATTGCCTCCCAACTCCGTTTCTACGACATTTATCTCCCGCTGGCCGGGTTCTCGGGGTGGAACGACCAGGAGCTGATCCGGAAGGGAGGAGACGCCGTGGCGGGCGCGCTGTTCTCCGTGGATTACGCCGACGCCGTTCCCGGGTCCGAGGGCGAGCGCTTCCGGAGCGAGTACCGGGAGGCGATGCGCCGGACTCCCTCCCGCTTCGAGGCGATGGGGTACGACGGCGCCCTCTTCCTGCGCGAGGCGCTCGACGTCCCGGCGGGCCGGGAGTTCCGGACCGCCGGCGAGGCGGAGCGGGAGAAGATCCCGCGCCTCAAGAACTTCCGGGGGGTGACGGGATCGTTCCGGTTCGGCCCGTCGGGAGACGTCCGCCGGAAGGTCTTTCTCCTGCGGATCGAGCTCGGGAACTTCGTCCCCGTCCCCGAGTACTGAGGCGCCCGGCTCGTGGACTCGGACCTTGCGCGGAAGGTCAGGGCGGCGTTCTCGCCGGGCGGCGCCGTCGCGGCGGCGCTTCCGGGGTTCGAGCCGCGACCGGGGCAGGAGCGTCTCGCCGCGGCGTTCGCCGGGACCCTCTCGTGCGGCGGGATCCTCGTGGCCGAGGCGGCCACCGGGATCGGGAAGACGCTCGCCTACCTCGTTCCTCTCATCCTGTCCGGCCACAAGGCCGTCGTCTCCACGGGGACCCGCACCCTCCAGCAGCAGCTCCTCGAGAACGACATCCCTCTCGCGCGCCGGGCGTGCCGCATTCCGTTCGCCTGCGCCGTCCTCAAGGGCCGCGCCAACTACCTCTGCCGGCGGCGGTGGAAGGAGTTCGCCGCCGAGCCGGCCTTCGAGTTCGCCCGGGAGGCGGCCCTCTTCGAACGGATGCGGGAGTTCGCCGAGACGACGCGCACCGGCGACCTCTCCGAGTGCCGGGGGATCCCGGACGACTTCCGCGCCTGGTCCGAGGTCAACGCCCGCAGCGAGGCGTGCGACGCCGCGACCTGCGCGGAAGTCGAGCGGTGCTTCCTCATGGAGGCCCGGCGCCGCGCCGCGGAGGCGGACCTCGTCGTGGTCAACCATCACCTCTTCTTCGCGGCGCTCGCCCTGCGCGCGAAGGGCGAGCCGTCCGGGCCGGGGGGTGAGGACCGGCGGGCCGCCCGGGGGGATGTCCTGCCCGACACCGGCGTCGTGGTCTTCGACGAGGCGCACGGCATCGAGGAGGTGGCCTCCTCCTTCTTCGGGGCCCACGTTTCGCTCGGGCGCGCCCACGAGATGGGACGGGACCTGCGACGGGCCTGCGGCCGCGGGGGCGATCCGTGGCGGCCTGTCCTCCCGGCCGCGGAGGCGTTCCGCCGGGAAGCGGACCTCCTGTTCGGCAGCCTCGGCGACGGAGAGGGGCGGTTTTTCCTTCCCCGCGGCGGGGCCGACCCCTCGTTCGACAGGCGGTACGGGGCGCTCCTCGGCGCGGCCGAGGCGCTCTCGCTCGCCCTGGCGAACATCCCTCCGGCCAAAAACCGGGCGGGGGACGCCGCCTCGGACCCCGATTCCTTCCTGCGCCGGGTCCGGAGCTTCTGCGGGGACTTGACCGCCCTGGTGACGGTCGATCCTTCGGAGGCCGTGGCCTGGGGGGAGCGCCGGGGCCCGTCCGTGACGCTGTGGGGGACCCCCATCGAGGTGGGGCCGATCCTGGCGCGGTGGCTCTGGACCGAGGCCGGCGCCGTGCTGCTCACGTCGGCCACCCTGTCGGTATCCGGGAATCTCTCCTATTTCCGGGAACGGCTCGGCCTGGACGCGGTTGATGCGCGGGAACTCATCGTGGATAATGAATTCGACTACGGGAGCAGGGCGCTCCTTTACATCCCGCGCGGGCTCCCGGACCCGGGGGATGACGGGTTCCCGGCCGCGGCGGCCCGGGAGGCGATGGCGCTCCTCGAGATGTCGGGCGGCGGGGCGCTGGTCCTGTGCACCAGCTTCCGGACCCTCGCCGTCTTCGAGGAGACGATCCGCGGCGCGCTCCCCTTCGCCTTGTTCGTCCAGGGGGAAGGGCCCCGGATGCAGCTGTTGCGGGCGTTCCGGGAGGACGGCGACGCGGTCCTGATCGGAACGGGGACCTTCTGGGAGGGGGTCGACGTGCCCGGCGGCTCGCTCCGGATGGTCGTGATCGACAAGCTCCCGTTCGCGCCGCCGGCGGATCCCGTGGTGTCGGCCCGCATCCGGGCGATCCGCGACCGGGGGGAAGACCCCTTCGTTTCGTTCCAGCTCCCGGAGGCGGTGCTCGCCCTGCGGCAGGGGGTGGGCCGGCTGCTGCGCCGGGGGGACGATTACGGCGTCGTGGCGCTGCTCGACCGGCGGGTGGCCGAGAAGTCGTACGGTCCGGCGTTCCGGGGCAGCCTGCCGCGGATGCCGTGGACGCGGGACCGGGCGCGGGTGGAGGAATTCTTTCGCCGGTTCCGGCCCGCGGAGGCGAATCATTCCGGAGGGGAGGAGCGATGATCCGGAAGGCGGTATTCCCGGCGGCCGGGTTCGGGACCCGGTTCCTGCCGGCGACGAAGGCGTCTCCCAAGGAGATGCTCCCGCTCGTGGACAAGCCGCTCATCCAGCACGGCGTCGAGGAGGCGCGCGCGGCGGGCATCCGGGACATGATCATCGTGACCGGCCGCGGCAAGAACGCCATCGAGGACCACTTCGACGTCTCCTTCGAGCTGGAGGCGACGCTCCGGAAGAAGGGGGACGGGAAGATGGTCGACTTCGTCCGGTCGATCTCGGACCTGGGCGACTTCTTCTACGTCCGCCAGAACATGCCGCTGGGGCTGGGCCACGCCGTCCTGCGGGCGCGCGATCTCGTGGGGGAGGAGCCGTTCGCGGTGGTCCTGTCGGACGACGTCATCGACTCCCGCGTCCCGGTCCTGCGCCAGATGATCGACGTCTGCGAGCGGCACAGCGCGGGGGCGGTGCTGGCGATCCAGAAGGTGCCCCGGGAGCAGGTCTCCCGGTACGGGATCATCTGGCCGAGGAAGATCGCCGAAGGCGTCTACGAGGTCCTGGACATGGTCGAAAAGCCGAAGACCGATGCGGCCCCCTCCGACCTGGCGGTCATCGGCCGCTACATCCTGCCGCCCTCCGTCTTCCCCGCGCTGGCCGGGACGAAGCCGGGGGCCGGCGGAGAGATCCAGCTGACCGACGCGATCCGGTCGATCCTTCCCCGCGAGCGGGTGATCGGGTACGCGTTCGAGGGGGTCCGGTACGACGCGGGGACGAAGCTGGGGTTCCTCGAGGCGAACATCGCCTTCGCCCTCAAGGAACCGGAGCTGGGCCCCGGGCTGCGCGTCTTCCTGAAGGAGGAGATGAAGCGGTGACGCACCGGGCGGGCAAGAAGGGCGCATGGGATCCGGTCGAAGGAGGCGTTCACGCGCTGGCGCGCGCCGCTGTCCTCGAGATCGCGTCCGAGTCGCCGAACCGCCCGCCCGCCGACATCAACGAGACGGCGGAGAGGCTGGTCATCCGGATCGAGCTGCCGGGCGTCCCGGCGGGCGACATCCAGGTTCTGGTGCAGGGATCGACGATCGAGGTGGCCGGGGAGAAGAGGCGGGAGCGGCTGGCCCAGGAGGCTTCGTTCCTGTGCCTCGAGCGGGCGTTCGGGCCGTTCCGGCGCGCCTTCGAGCTGTCCGGCTGCTTCAACATGTCCGGCGTGACCGCGGAGCTGTCCGGCGGGATCCTCACCGTTGCGATCCCGAAGTGCGGGGAGCGCCGGGGCCGTGCGAGACGGATCCCGATCGCCACGCATCGGGAAAAGGATCCGAACGGGGGACATTGCGATGGCGGATGATCCGATCAGGGTGGGCGAGGGCGAGACCCCCGCGCCGGAGCCGCCGGCGGGCGTGGGCGGGACGGGCGGGGAGCAGCCGAAGGAGACCGGTCCCGAGATCCCGGACGTGCTCCCCATGCTGCCCGTCCGGGACATCGTCATCTTCCCCTACATGACGCTGCCGCTCTTCGTCGGCCGGGAGGCGTCGATCGCCGCCGTGGAGGAGGCGCTCTCCTCCGACCGGCACATCTTCCTCGTGACCCAGAAGGACCCGTCCCTGGAAGAACCGAAGATGGAGGACCTCTACCGGACGGGGACCGTCGCGATGATCATGCGGATGCTCAAGCTCCCCGACGGCCGGCTCAAGATCCTGATCCAGGGTGTCGTCAAGGCGCGGATCGTCGAGGCGGTCGACGGGAAGCCGGCCGTCCGCGTCCGCGTCGAGCGGATCGTCGAGCCGCCGCCGAAGGAGGGGTCGCTCGAGGTCGAGGCGCTCATGCGCGCCTCCCGGGAGAAGATCGAGAAGATCCTCTCCCTCAAGAACATGCCGGTCGAGATCCTGATGGTCACGGAGAACATCAACAACCCCGGCGTCCTGGCCGACCTCGTGGCGAGCAACCTGCGGCTCAAGATCGAGGAGGCCCAGGGCGTGCTCGAGGAGACCGATCCCGTCGCGCGCCTGACCCTCGTGAACAACCTCCTGTCCCGGGAGCTCCAGCTCGCCGAGATGCAGGCCAAGATCCAGAACCAGGCCAAGGAGGAGATGTCCAAGACCCAGAGGGAATACTTCCTCCGGGAGCAGCTCAAGGCGATCAAGTCGGAGCTCGGCGACATCGACAGCAAGGCCGAGGAGATCGAGGAGCTGCGCAAGAAAATCAAGGCGGCCGGGATGCCCGAGGAGGTCGAGAAGGAGGCCGACAAGCAGCTCCGGCGCCTGGAGGGGATGCACCCGGACGCGGCCGAGGCGTCCGTCGTCCGGACCTACCTCGACTGGATGGTCGAGCTTCCCTGGAAGAAGGAGACGCGGGACACCATCAACATCGCCAAGGCGAAGAAGATCCTCGACGAGGACCACCACGACCTCGAGAGGGTCAAGGACCGGATCCTGGAGTACCTCGCCGTCCGGAAACTCAAGGAGACGATGCGCGGGCCGATCCTCTGCTTCGTCGGCCCCCCCGGCGTCGGGAAGACCTCGCTCGGCAAGTCGATCGCGCGGGCGATGGGCCGGAAGTTCATCCGGATGTCGCTGGGCGGGATCCGGGACGAGTCGGAGATCCGCGGGCACCGGCGGACCTACGTGGGAGCCTTGCCGGGGCGGATCATCCAGGGAATGAAGCAGGCCGGGATGCGGAACCCGGTCTTCATGCTGGACGAGATCGACAAGCTGGGGACCGATTACCGGGGCGACCCGAGCGCGGCGCTCCTGGAGGTCCTCGACCCCGAGCAGAACTTCGCCTTCAGCGACAACTACCTCAACGTGGCGTTCGACCTGTCGAAGGTGCTCTTCATCGCGACGGCGAACATCACCGACCCGATCCCCCCGGCGCTCAGGGACCGGATGGAGATCATCCCCCTGTCGGGGTACACGGACGTCGACAAGCTGGCGATCGCCCGGAAGTTCCTCATCCCGAGACAGATGGAGGAGAACGGCGTCGGGGACAAGAGCCTGACGATCACCGACAAGGGGGTCCTCTCCATCATCCACCAGTACACGCGGGAGGCGGGGCTGCGGAACCTCGAACGGGAGATCGGCAAGGTCTGCCGGAAGACGGCGCGCCTGCTGGCCGAGGGGGAGGAGGGGCCGTTCCGGATCACGCCCAAGACGGTCGGCAGGTATCTCGGCGTCCCGAAGTTCCTCCCCGAGACGGAAGGGGAGCGGGACGAGGTCGGCGTGGCGACGGGTCTCTCCTGGACCCCGACCGGCGGCGACATCCTCTTCATCGAGGTGTCGCTCGTCCGCGGGAAGGGGAACGTGATCATCACGGGATCGCTGGGCGACGTGATGAAGGAAAGCGCCCAGGCGGCCGTCACGTACACGCGGTCTCGGGCCGGGCGGCTCGGGCTGTCCAGGGACTTCCACGCCACGCACGACGTCCACATCCACGTGCCGGCGGGCGCGATCCCGAAGGACGGGCCGTCCGCCGGGATCACCATCGCCACGGCGCTCGTGTCCGCGCTGACCGGGAGTCCGGTCCGGCGCGACATCGCGATGACGGGCGAGATCACGCTCCGGGGGAGCGTCCTCCCGATCGGGGGTCTCAAGGAGAAGTCGCTGGCCGCGCTGCGCGCGGGGATCACCGAGATCATCGTGCCGGAGCGGAACCGCAAGGACCTCGAGGAGATCCCCCGGCACGAGGCGAAGCAGGTCCGGTTCCACTTCGTGCGCGGCGTGGACGAGGTCGTCCGGCTCGCGCTCAGGAAGGACCCGTTCCGAGGCAAGGGCGGGGAGGCCCGCAGGACGAGTTGAGACGCGGGATTCGCGACCCCGGCTCGTTGCGGGACGCCGGGGAGTTCGGGTTCATCGAGCTGGTCAGGCGCCGGTTCGGCGGCGCGGTCCGGCCGGGGGAGGCCGGGATCGGCGACGACGCCGCGCTCGTGCGCCCGCCTGCCGGGAAGCTGGCGATCTCCACCGACCTCCTTGTCGAAGGGACCCACTTCGACCTGCGGCATGTCCGGGCCGGGGAACTCGGCTGGAAGGCGCTGTCCGCCAACCTCTCCGACCTCGCGGCGATGGGGGCGCACCCCTTGTGGTACTTCGTGGCGCTCGCCGCGCCGCCGGATACGCCCGTTGCGCGGCTCATGGCGATGTTCGGCGGGATGGCGCGGGCGGCGAAACCGTCCGGGATCCGGCTGATGGGGGGCGACACCTGCCGGGGCGATCGGCTTGTCCTCTCGCTGACGGTCGCCGGCAACGTGCCGCGGGGAAAGGCGGCCCGCCGGAAAGGGGCGCGTCCCGGCGACCTCCTGTTCGTCACGGGCGCGCCCGGCTGGTCATCCCTGGGGCTCGAGATGTTGTCCCGCGGGCGCCCGCGGAACCCCGCCGGCTGGCGCCGCGAGGCGATGCGCCGGCACGTCATGCCGGAGGCCCGGTGGCGGGAGGGGATCGCGGCCGCCCGGTGCGGCGCCGTCTCCGCGATGATCGACGTGAGCGACGGGATCCTGTCGGACCTCTCCCATCTCCTGGCGGCGGGCGGGGCGGGCGCCGTCCTCGACGAGCGGGCATTCCGGTATCCGAAGCGGTTCCGCGAAGGGGCGCGGGCGCTCGGGGTGGATCCCCTCGAGGCGTTCCTCGCCGGGGGCGAGGACTACGAGCTGCTCATGGCGGTCCGCCCGCACCGGTACGAAGCGTTCCGCCGGGCCGCGCGGCTGTTTCCCGCCGGCGCCTTCCCGATCGGGGTCGTCACGAACTCGCCGGGCATCCGCGTGCGGCGCGCCGACGGGTCGTGGATGAGCGGGGACGCGCTCCCGGGCGGCTTCGCGCATTTCCCCTCCTTCGTGGCCGCGTCCGCAGCCGCTTCGGAGGGCAAGTCCTCTTCCGCGCCGGCTTCCCGCGGTGGCGCTTCGGAGGGGGGATCCTCCGCCGTGTCCCGGCCGTCCGGATCGGCCGCGCGGCGCCGCCCCCGCTGACCCGTCGTCCATGAAAGCCCTGCTCCTCCCATTCCTGTTCGCGGCATCCGCCTTCTTCTCGGCGACGGAGACCGCCTTCTTCGCGCTGCGCCGCGTCGACTTCCTCAAGTGGAAAGAGGAGGGGAACCGGGCGGCCGCGCGGATCGAGAAGATGCTTCGGACGCCGAGCCGCGTCATCGCCTCGATCTTCATCGGCAACGAGATCGCCAACGTGGCGATCTCCTCGATCATCGCGGCCCTTCTCATCCCGGCTTTCCCCCGGCACGGGGAACTCGTCGCCCTGTTCGCGGGCACCATCGGGATCCTCGTCCTGGGGGACCTGACGCCCAAGTGCCTCGTCTGGCCCCGCGCCCGCTCCTTCTCGCTCTTCGCGGCCGCGCCCTTCCGCCTCTTCGAACGGGTCGTGGCGCCCGTGCGCGTCCTGATGGAGCGGGCGGCCGACGGGATCGTCCGCCTGATCGGCGGCAGGCCCGTCGAGGGGGGCGAAGGGGTCTCGGAGTGGGAGATCCGGGCCATCTTCGACGTCGGGGAGGAGGCGGGCACGCTCGACCCGGGCGAGAAGGATCTCATCCACAACATCTTCGACCTGACGGAGCGGCGCGCAGGCGAGATCATGACGCCTTTGCCGGACGTCTTCATGGTGCCGGCCGACCTGCCGTACGAGGAACTCCTCGCGCGGTTCCGCCGCTACCGCCGGTCGCGGATCCCGGTCTACGACGGCGACCCGAAGAACGTGATCGGCGTCCTCCACTTCAAGGAGCTGCTCCGTCTCGGCGCCGGGGGCGTCGCGAGCCCCTCATGGCGCGAGCTGGTCCGCCCGCCCTTCGTCATCCCCGCCTCGAAGAAGCTCCCGCTCCTGCTGCGGGAGTTCCAGCGGCGCAAGGTGCACCTCGCGCTGGTTGTGGACGAGTACGGGGAGCTCGTGGGGATCGTGACGCTGGAGGACGTCCTCGAGGAGCTGTTCGGCGAGATCCGGGAGGAGCACGACCGGGAGGAGCAGGAGGTCGCCGTCCGCCCGGACGGGTCGTTCCGGGTGCTCGCGTCCATGCCGGTCTACCGTTTCAACGAGCGGTTCGGCGCCGCCCTCCCCGAAGCGGAGTGGGACACGGTCGCGGGGCTTCTGCTCCACGAGTTCGGGCGGCTGCCGGGCCGGGGCGACTCGGTCGCGATCGGCCCGTTCCTGTTCACCGTGGAGCGGATCAAGGGGATCCGGATCGCCGAGGTGGACGTGCGGCGGCTGCCGGGGGAAGGGGGCTGATCCGTGGATATCGTCCTTGCGGTCGTCCTCTGTCTCGTCATGGAGGGGCTCTTCACGGGGGCCGAGATGGTCCTCATCTCCGCGGACCGAACGAAGCTCGCCGACCGGGCCCGGCACGGCGATCGGGGGGCGGAGATCGCACTCGATCTGTTGTCCCGGCCCGAGCGGACGCTCGCCACGACGCTGTCGGGCACCAACCTGTTCGTGGTCCTCTCCACGGTCGTTCTGACCGCTCACTTCCTGCGGTTGTTCGGGGAGTACGCGGAGTGGGCGGCGATCGGCGTGGCGACGCCGCTCGTGATCCTGTTCGGCGAGATCGTCCCGAAGAGCTTTTCGCGCCCGCGCGCCGAGGCGCTGGCGGGGGCCGCCGCCCGGTTCGTCCGCGTCGCCGGGTACCTCCTGTCCCCCATCGTGTGGGTGGTGTCCGGGTCCGCGCGGCTGCTCTCGAGGCCCTTGGGAGGGGTCCCGCCGCTGCGCACGGCGATGACGCGCGAGGAGATGCGCCTGATGGTCCAGGCGAGCCAGGGGAGGACCGACGTGGAGCCGCACGAGCGGACGATGGTCCGCCGTGCGTTCGGGTTCGGGGAGAAAAAGGTCGGCGACATCTTCCGGCCGCTGGCCCAGGTGGTGGCCCTTTCGCACGACGCGACCTGCCGGGAGGCCGCGGAACAGGCCGCGCGGAGCGGCTACACGCGCTACCCCGTCTACCGGGAGCGGATCGACCACGTGGTCGGGTTCGTCCACGTCCTCGACACCGTGGGCCATCCGCCGGCGGACCCGATCCTCCCCCTCCTGAGGAAGGCGGCCATCGTCCCGGAGCTGATGCCGATCGACGAACTCCTGCGGAAGTTCCAGGAGGCGGGGACGACGTTTGCCGTCGTCGTGGACGAGTTCGGCGGCGTGACGGGGATCGTGACGGCGGAGGACGTGGTGGAGGAGATCGTCGGCGAGATCGAGGACGAATACGACCGGCGGATGGAATACTATAAAAAAATTTCGACGGACGAATTCCTCGTGCCGGGGCGGATGGAGGTGAGCCGGTTCGAGGAGGAGTTCGGGGTCCGCCTCCCCGGCGGGGATTACGCCACGGTGGGGGGGATGCTGACGGCGCTCGCCGAGCGGATCCCCGCGGCGGGCGAGTCGTTCTCCGTTCCCGGGGCCGTTTTCACCGTGGAGGCCGCCTCGGACCGCGCGGTGCTGTCGGTCCGGGTCCGGATCGTGAGGGACGCCGGGGAGGGAGAAACCGCGGATGACAGGACGGATTGAGACGGGGGGAGGATGACGGCGGACCGGTTGAAGCGGATTCTCCAGGAGGTGGCGGCCGGGAAGAGGACCGTCGAGGCGGCCTACGAGCGGCTGCGCGCGCTGCCGTTCGAGACGCTCGACATGGCGCACGTCGACCACCACCGGGAGATCCGCCAGGGCGTTCCCGAGGTCATCCTGGGCGAGGGGAAGACCGCCGCGCAGATCGTCGCCATCGCGCGGGCGATGCGCCGCCGGCGGGCGGCCGTCCTCGTCACCCGGCTCGACCCCGCGAAGCGGAGAGCGGTCCGCAAGGCGTTCCCCCGCGCGGTCCTCTCCCCGGAGGCGCGCTGCGCCGTCCTCCGCAACGGGAAGCCGCGGGAGAGCGGCAAGGGAACGGTCCTCGTCGTGACCGCCGGGACGTCCGACATCCCTGTCGCGGAGGAGGCCGCCGTCACGGCGGAATTCTTGGGCAACCGCGTCGACCGGCTCTTCGACGTCGGCGTGGCGGGGATCCACCGGCTCCTGATGCAGAAGGAGGCGCTCCTGTCGGCCCGCGTGATCGTGGTGGTCGCCGGGATGGAAGGGGCGCTCGCCTCGGTCGTGGGAGGGCTGACCGACAAGCCGGTCATCGCGGTCCCGACGAGCGTCGGCTACGGCGCGAGCTTCGGCGGGGTGGCGGCGCTTTTGGGAATGCTCAACTCCTGCTCGCCGACGGTCGCCGTGGTCAACATCGACAACGGCTTCGGCGCCGGCGTGATGGCCTCGGTGATCAACCGGCTGTAGCGCGCCCCGCGCCGGGCTCCCCCCGCAAGGCCGCCATCGCGGTTCCGAACGCGTTTCCGGGAGCCCTTCTTCGAGCCTTTGCGATATACTGCCCGATATTTCCCGGAGGCAGTCCCTTAAAGCGCCACTACGCCTGGCTCATCGTCGCCGCAGGGACGATGACCATCTTCTCCTGCATCGGGCTGGCCCGGTTCGCCTACGGGATGCTCCTCCCTTCGATGGCGAAGGCCCTTGCGCTCGGCTACGACCGGATGGGCTTCATCAGCACGGCGAACTTCGCCGGGTACATGACCGCCGTCGGCTTCGCGCCGTTCGTCATGCGCCGGGCCGGATCCCGGGCGACGGTTACGGCCGGCCTCATCGTCGTCGCCCTCGGCATGGTCGCCCTCGGGAGCGCCTCCGGGTTCGTCCCGCTCCTCCTGTTCTACACGCTCACAGGTATCGGGAGCGGGCTGGCCAACATCCCCGTCATGGTCCTCGTCTCCCACTGGTTCACCCGGTCGCTGCGGGGCCGGGCGGCGGGGATCATGGTCGCGGGGAACGGGGTCGCGATCGTCTTCGTCGGCCTCCTCGTCCCCCGGCTCAACCGGGCGCTCGGCGACGCGGGGTGGCGAGCGGGATGGTGGATCCTGGGGGGGCTCTCGGTCCTCGTCGCCGTGGCGGCCGGACTCCTCATCCGGAACGCGCCGGAGGACATCGGCCTCAAGCCGTGCGGCGAACCCGATCCCGCGGCGGCTCCGCGGACGGGCGGCGGGGCTGCCGGGCGCCACATCCTCGCCCACCTGGGGCTGCTCTACCTGCTGTTCGGAGCGACTTACACGGTCTACGCGACATTCGCCGTCACGAGCATGGTCGCCGAGCGGGGGCTGCCGGAGGCGTCGGCGGGACGGTTCTGGTCCGCCGTGGGATTCTTCAGCCTCTTCTCGGGACCGCTCTTCGGCTCCCTGTCGGACCGGATCGGGCGGAAGTGGGGAATCGGCGTCGTCTTCGCCGTGCAGACGGTCGCCTACCTGCTCGCCGGGTTGCCCCTGGGCCCGTGGGCCCTTGCCGTGTCCGTGGTCCTGTTCGGGCTGGCGGCGTGGAGCATCCCGTCGATCATGGCGGCCGCGGCGGGCGACTACCTGGGATCCTCCCGGGCCGCCGCCGGGTTTTCGGCGATCACGTTCTGCCTCGGCGGGGGCCAGGTCGCAGGGCCCGCCCTGGCGGGCGTCGTCGCGAAGGGCACGGGGTCGTTCTCGGCCGGCTTCCTCATGGCCGCGGGAGCGACGGCGGCCGCGGCGATCCTGTCCATGCTTCTCCCGAAGCCGCCCCGGTAAGCGGAATCCGGTCTTCCCTCGCCGCTGCCGTTTCGGGTTCCTGCGACCGCATCCGGGACCCTTTGCCCGTCATCGCAACGGGGGGACCGGGATTTCGAAGCTTCCGAAAGGAGAACAATGCCGATGTCTCCGGATCGGGAAAGGGCCGGCAACCACCGGGTCACCCCGGATGAGCTGATCGAGGAGCTCCGCGAGATCGTGGAGCGCCTGGCGGCGGACGGGGCCGACCGGGGGGACCTGAAGATCCTCGCCCGCACGATGCGGGAGCTGCGCCACGCCTTCCACGTCTTCGGGCGGTTGAAGGGCGCGCGCAAGGTGACGGTCTTCGGGTCCGCCCGGTGCGAGAGCGGCACCCCGTTGTACGGGCAGGCGGTCGCCTTCGGGAAGGAGATGGCGAAGAGGGGATGGCTCGTCGTCACCGGGGGAGGCCCGGGAATCATGGAGGCGGCCAACCTGGGCGCGGGGCCGAAGCGGTCCATGGGGATCAACATCCTTCTCCCCTTCGAGCAGATGGACAACCAGGCTCTCTCGGGGAGTTCCAACATCCTGCACATGAAGTATTTTTTCACCCGCAAGCTCCTGTTCGTCAAGGAAGCGGACGGCGTGGCCCTTTTCCCCGGCGGGTACGGGACCCTCGACGAGGCGTTCGAGGTGCTGACCCTTCTCCAGACGGGGAAAAGCCGGCTCTTTCCGCTCGTGCTGGTGGACGAGCCGGGAGGGGATTTCTGGCGTGTCTGGAGGGAATTCGTGGAGGGGCACCTGCTGCGGCGCGGGCTGGTCTCGCCGGAGGACCTCTCCCTTTTCCGGATCACCGACGACGTGACGACGGCCGTCGGGGAGATCGAGCGGTTCTACCGCGTTTATCACAGCATGCGAACCGTCGGAAAGGATCTGGTCATCCGCCTGCGCAGCCCCCTTCCGAAGGGGGCCCTCGACCGTCTCCGGGCCGACTTCTCCGACATCCTCGCCTCCGGGACATTCCGCCTGGACGGGTGCCTCCCGGACGAGGCGGACGAGTCGGATCTCGCCGGCCTCCCCCGGCTTGTCTTTTCCTTCAACCGGAGAAACTTCGGCCGCCTCCGCGGGCTCGTCGACGCGATCAACGCCTCCTAACCCGCATTTCTCACCAGTTTCCACCCGCCCTGCGGGCGGACCCGCGTCGGATGAAATAGTCTACTATGACGTTGTGGCGTCGGCATCGAGGTCGGTTAAGTCTTGGTGCTGTTCATAAGCTC
>JAMDCN010000152.1 GCA_023489025.1 Deltaproteobacteria bacterium
CCAGGATGCCGACCACCGTGGACGGATGGAGGTACATCCGCCGGGCGAGGTCGGTCACCCGGATCGGCGCGGATTCCGCAACCACTTTCATGGCCCACACCTGCGGCCCGGTCAACCCACCGACCTTTTCGGCGCGCTTGGAGTAGCGGTGGACCACCTTGAACACGCGTCGAAGGTTGTCCAGGACATCGGCGATTTCCTGGTCCCTTCGGGCGGGCGGCATCTTCTTCACGCTGAAAAACCTCCTCGCGAGATATCAATTAATTTTAACACAAATGATTTGTATGATAAAAAGATGGGCGCACGCATGGAGTATAATTTCCCGTGTCATTGTACATATTCATGAGGCGGGGAGGAACCTGACCACCCGATGGAATTCATCGAACAACTTCGGGATAGGCTTTCGAGGGAGTTGTCCCGGCTCCCTTCGCAATTCCGCCTCATGCTCCTTTCCATCGGGGTCGGAATCGTCGCGGGCCTCGGGGCGATCCTGTTCGACCGGCTCCTCGGGTGGATGCTGCACTACGTACTGGAATCATTCACCGGGTATGCGGAGCCGGGGGCGGGATCTCCCGCCGCGTCGCTCTTCACGCTCGCCCCGGTCCGGTCCCTCTGGTTTTTCATCATCCCCGCCCTCGGAGGACTTGTCTCCGGGGTGATCGTCTATCTCATCGCCCCGGAGGCGGAGGGGCATGGGACCGACGCCATGATCGAAGCGTTCCACCTCCAGGGGGGGAAGATACGAAAACGGGTGCCGTTCATCAAGATCGTCGCATCGGCCTTGACGATGGGAACCGGTGGGTCCGCCGGAAAGGAAGGCCCGATCGCGCAGATCGGGTCGGGGTTCGGGTCCTCCTTCGCCTCCCTGCTGAAACTGAAAGCGCGCGAGCGGAGGATCCTCGTGCTGGCCGGAGCCGCCGGCGGGATCGGCGCGATCTTCCAGGCGCCGCTGGGCGCGGCCCTGTTCGCCCCCGAGGTGCTGTACCGGGAGGCGGAGTTCGAGTACGAGGCGATCCTCCCTTGTATCGTCTCCTCGATCACCGCGTACGCCGCCTACACGCAACTCTACAAGCGAGGGGCGCTATTTTTCCCCGGTACGGTCGGCTTGTCCCTGCCGGGCGAACTTCTCCCGTACGCCCTCTTCGGCGTCGTATGCGCGCTGACCGGGTTTCTCTACGTACGCGTCTTCTACGGCTCCCGGGACCGTTTCTTCCGACCGCTTCGGATCCACAAGATGCTGAAACCGGCGGTGGGGGGGCTCATGCTGGGGACGATCGCGTACGCGTTCCCCCAGATCACGGCCGGCGGCTACGGCTGGGTGCAGATGGCCCTCGAGGGGAAGATGATCTGGTGGACGATGCTCCTCCTCGTCTTCCTGAAGATCCTCGGCACCTCCTGCACCATCGGATCGGGCGGGAGCGGCGGCGTGTTCGGTCCCTCGGTCTTCATCGGCGCGATGCTCGGCGGAGCGTTCGGCTTCCTCGGCCATCAGGTCGCCCCGGGGTGGGTCGTGAACCCAAACTCGTTCGTGCTTGTGGGGATCGGCGGCTTCTTCGCCGGCGTCGCCAAGACCCCGATCTCCGCCATCATCATGGCGTGCGAGATGAGCGCGAGCTACACCTTGCTGGTCCCGCTGATGCTCGTATCGTCGACCTCGTACCTGCTGCTGCGCAACACCAGCCTGTACGAGAAGCAGCAGATCAGCCGGATCGCGTCGCCCGCCCACCTCACCGAGTTCGCCCGGGGGATGCTGGAGAAGATCCGGGTGCACGAGGCGATCGACGAACGTCCGATCACCCGCATCCCGGAAGACATGCCGTTCGCGGAGTTGGTGAAGACGGTCACCCGTTCGGGGGCGTCCCATTTCCCGGTGGTCGACCGGGCGGGGCGGATGACCGGGATCGTGTCGATCAACGACATCCGGGCGGTCCTCTTCGAGGAGACGATCGATCAGTTGATCGTGGCGCGGGACGTCGCAACGCCCAATGTCGTGCGGGTGCTCTGGAACGACACTCTCCAGCAGGCCCTCGACAAGATGGCGGCGATCCACGTGGACGAGTTGCCGGTCGCCCGGGAAGAGCGGCCGGACGAGATCGTGACGATGATCTCGAAGCGGGACATCATCGACTATTATTACGGAAGAAGCACTTCGTAGCAGGGGCGGTTCCGCGCCACCGGTGGGCGCCGGCGGACCGGAAAGCCGCCTTGCCCCCCGAAGACGGCGCCTGATGTCGAAGCCCTCAGTTCTTGTTCAGGTACAGGGTCCGGGTCGGGTAGGCGAACTCGATCCGGCGTTTCCCGAACTCCTCGTAGATCCGCAGGTTGGCCATTTGCTGGATGTCCATGTATTTCGTGTAGTCGTTCCCGTCGACGTAATAGACGATCTCGTAGATCAGGCTGAAGTCCCCGCAGGAAAAGAAGTGGACCCGGTCCAGGGCCGCCCCCTCGATCTCCCGGAAGATGTCCGCGACGATCCCCGGGATCTCCCGTAGAAGCGTGGCCGGGGTCTGGTACGTCACGCCGAGCCGGAACGCCACCCGCCGCCTCGCCATCCGCTTGTAGTTGCGCACCCTCGAGTCGGTGAGGTCCTTGTTGGACACGACGATCTGCTCTCCATCGAGGCTTGCGATGCGCGTGGTCTTGATCCCGAAGCGTTCGATGACTCCCATGTAATCGCCGACGACGACGAAATCGCCGATCTCGAAGGGGCGGTCGAACAGGATGACGAAGTAGCCGAACAGGTCGCCGAGGATGGCCTGCGCCGCGAGGGCGATGGCGATCCCGCCGATGCCGAGCCCCGCGACCACGGTGGAGATCCTGAACCCGAGGTTGTCGAGCATGAAGAGGGCGCCGGTGATCCAGACCAGGGCCTTCGCCAGGCCTACGACCCCCTTCAGTGCGCGGTCGCTGGAGGCGTCCTCCCCCCGCTTCCGCATGTACTCCTCGAAGCCGTACCGCACGAGAGCAACGAGGAAAAAGATGACGATGAGCGTCAGGAGGACGATCCCGGCCACGTCGATGATCCGCTCGACCCGGGGCGTGAGCGTCAGGAACCGGAGGGCGGCCTGCGCGATTCCGAGGTAGGCCAGCGGGATTCCCGTCCCGCGGATCCGGTCGACGAGGAAGTCGTCGTACGTGGTTGAGGTTTTTTCCGCCCACGCCTTCAGGCGTCGCATCGCCAGGCTCTCCACGATCCGCACCGCGAGGATGCCCCCGACGATGATCGCCAGGCAGACGAGGTACTCCGAAATCCGGTTGTGGTAGAACTCCCGCCGCAGGATATCCTCGATCATCGTCTCCTCCCGAAGCTATTTCTCCTCCATGCGGGAGATCCGCTCGATGATCTCCAGTGTCGGAACCTCAGTAAAAGTCGTAGCGCTTCGCAATGCCCCGGTAAATGGTCCCGGACACGTTGCGGATCACCGCGCCGCGTGAGCGGATCCAGGCCGTGTAGTCGCGGGCGCGCCGATCTTTCTCGATGATGCCGATCACGGTATAGGGGTAACGCTTGCCGTCCGGACCCTTGACATTCAGGATTCCCACATCGCCGCAGACGCGCGCGGTGCTGCCGGTCTTGTTGTAAACCCGGGCGCTTCCCGGGATGCTCGCTACGCCCGTGAGGATCCTGTCGGGTCCCGGCAGCGCCATCAGGCGTTTGATCTCCCGGGCGCCGGCGATGTCTTCTTCCCAGACCGCATACAGGAAGCGGCTGTAGTCGTGGGCGGATGCCTTGTTGCGATAAGTTCGCCCACCGGGCGGGATATATTCGACGAGGCGCGTATCCTGGAAGATGCCGGGGTAATTACGTTTCAGCATGCGTTCAGCCGCCTTCGGACCGCCCACCTTCCGGAGCAACCAATTGGCGGCGGAATTGCTCGAATGCTGGATCGCCAGCTCCATGTGCCGGCGACTGTTCTTGCCGTAAATCAGCTCACCCTTCTCGACCTTGCAAAGGAAAGCCGCGGCGAGAAATAGTTTCACCATGCTGGCCGCTTCGAGTTGCTCGTCCTCATGAATGCTGACCAACTTTTCGCCGGCGGTGAAATCATACACCGACCAGGCTGTATGCTCATCGTCCTTGATCCTGCCTTCCCGGCGCAGGCGGCGGATGTAACCTTTGACGGCAGCCTCGAGGTCGAGGATCTCGCGGCTGCGTTCGGTTTCCGTCCAATCCTGCGAACGCACCGGGCCGGCCGCTTCCAGGCCCCTGGATTGCAGCAGCCGGGTATGGATTTTCGCGACCCGTGTCGCCCCGGCGCGGCCCCCATGGCGCGCGTAGACCAGACCGAACAGGTCGCCCTTGGCGACCACCTTGAGGCTGTCGGTCACATCCGGCCCCAGCACCCCGGCTACCCGGTCGTGGTAGTCAAGAACACCGGTAAGACTCCGCGACCAGAAATAGGAAACGTCGTAGCGATCCGCGGCGGCCGCAGCCGGCGACATCGCCGCCAGTCCCAGCAGGGCGGCGACTATGGAAAGGAAGGGGCGCCCGATGGCTCGCAACATGTTGCAACCCGCCACGCAAGAGATCATTTGTTGTTTTTAGCACAAATGGTTTGTATGGTAAAAGAAACATTGCGCACGCGGTTTTGTCGATCGCTTTATCGTCCATATCCACCAAGCGGTGCCGTTCGAGGAGACGATCGCCCCGTTGATCGTAGCGGTGAAATCGTCTCCATGATCCCGAAGAGGGAGGTCGTGAACCGCTACTACGGCCGGAGCAGGGCCTGACGGGAGGCAACCCGGACATGCGAAAGAAACGGATCGTCACGGCGGCGATTCTGGGCGCCGTGGCCCTCGCCTTTTTCCTCGGCGACCCGGTCGTGCGGGATACGGGCCCTGCCGGCGGATCCGCCGACGCCGGGAAGGAACCGCAGCGCGAGATCGCCGACACGGTCCGCAAGGGCGAAACCGTGTCGACGATCTTCGAAAAGCACCACCTGGACCTCGGCGAACTGTTCCGGATGCGGCAGGCCTCGGCAAGCATCCACCCCCTGCGCGCCATCTCCGTG